>NZ_JBVHWW010000005.1:0-37572 GCF_055563995.1 Streptomyces sp. NPDC029164
CCTCTCCCGGGAAAACGGCCTCCCCCCCCCACCACCCCTCGCGTCTCCCCCCCCCCCCCCCTCTTCCGGCCCCCCCCCCCGCCCACCCCCTGCTCAACCAACACCCCCCCCCCCCCCCCCCCCCCCCCCCCCCCCCCCCCCCCCCCCCCTGCTCCCCCCCCCCCCCCCCCCCCCCCCCCACCCCCCTCAGACTCTCCGGGCGGTGCGACTTGGGAACGTCACACTTCACAGCGCACCGTCCGGAGTACATACGAAGCACCGCACCGCTCGCGGTCCCTTCAGCCGGCAGTACCCCTGCAAAAACCCCCACGTAGTACCAGCGGTCACCCCCGCGCTACCCGCAGTACACGCAGTGCACCTTCGCGTCGCCTCGGGCCGTCACCCCGGGTCGTGCAGCCAAACGCACCATCCCAAATCCCGCAATCTCCAATCCCCAAGCGGGTGCCCCTTTGAACCTTGGGAGTTAGGCACCATGACCCAATCGTCTGTAGAGACCAAGACCACGGCGGAGGATGCCGGAGACGGCTCCCGCAATCCCGCCGGGCGTTCTTGGCTCGACCGCTACTTTCACATCACACACAGAGGTTCCAACGTCGGCAACGAGGTCCGTGGCGGTATCACGACCTTCATGGCCATGGCGTACATCCTGCTGCTGAACCCCCTGCTCCTCTCGGGCAAGGACGTCGCCGGCACGGTGATGGACGGATCGGCGATCATCACGGCCACCGCCTTCGCCGCGGCCGTCACCACGCTCCTCATGGGCTTCTTCGGCAAGGTGCCGCTCGCCCTCGCCGCCGGCCTCTCCGTGTCCGGCGTGCTCGCCTCGCAGGTCGCCCCGCAGATGACCTGGCCGCAGGCCATGGGCATGTGCGTGGTGTACGGCGTCGTGATCTGTCTCCTGGTCGTCACCGGCCTCCGCGAGATGATCATGAACGCGATCCCCCTCGCGCTCAAGCACGCCATCACCATGGGCATCGGCCTCTTCGTGGCCCTCATCGGCTTCGTCAAGGCCGGTTTCGTCGGCAAGGGTCCGGAGTTCGGTCCCCCCGTCCAGCTCGGTGCGGTCGGTGAGCTCTCCGGCTGGCCCGTGCTGCTCTTCTGCATCACCCTGGTCGCCATCTTCATGCTCCAGGCCCGCAAGGTGCCCGGCGCCATCCTGATCGGCATCGTCGGTGGCACCGTCCTGGCCGCGATCCTCAACGCCATCGTCGACATCGACCCGAAGGCCTGGAAGAACGGTCCGCCGGAGCTCGACGGCTCCGCGATCTCGATGCCGAACTTCTCCCTCTTCGGTGACGTCTCCTTCGGCGGCTGGGGCGACGTCGGCTACATGACGGTCGGCATGATCGTCTTCACCCTGGTGCTCGCCGGCTTCTTCGACGCCATGGCCACCATCATCGGTGTCGGCACCGAGGCCAAGCTGGCCGACGACAAGGGCCGCATGCCGGGTCTGTCCAAGGCCCTCTTCATCGACGGCGCCGGTGGCGCCATCGGTGGCGTCGCGGGCGGCTCCGGCCAGACCGTGTTCGTCGAGTCCGCGACCGGCGTCGGCGAGGGAGCCCGCACGGGTCTCGCCTCCGTGGTCACCGGCCTGTTCTTCGCCGCCTGCCTCTTCTTCACCCCGATCACGCAGATCGTCCCGGGTGAGGTCGCCTCCGCGGCCCTGGTCGTCATCGGCGCGATGATGATGCAGAACGCCCGCCACGTGGACTGGGCCGACAGCGCGACCTCGATCCCGGTCTTCCTGACCGTCGTGATCATGCCGTTCACCTACTCGATCACCGCAGGTGTCGCCGCGGGCGTCATCTCCTACGTCGCCATCAAGGTCGCTCAGGGCAAGGCCCGTGAGATCGGCGGCTTCATGTGGGCGCTGACCGGAATCTTCCTGGTCTTCTTCGCGCTCAACCCGATCGAGAGCTGGCTCGGGGTCGGCTGACCCTGACCGGCCCGAACCGTACGAAGTACCGCACGCTCCACGTATCCGATACTGGAACCGAACCTCTCCGAGGAGGCCCCCATGCTGGACATCGCCGAAGAACTGAACCGGTGGGTCGAGCAGGGACGTGACTTCGCCGTCGCCACGGTCGTGGCGGTCGGCGGGAGCGCACCCCGGCAGCCCGGGGCCGCGCTCGCCGTCGACAGCGAGGGCACGGCCATCGGTTCCGTCTCCGGCGGATGCGTGGAGGGTGCGGTGTACGAGCTGTGCCGGCAGGCGCTGGAGGACGGCGAGACCGTCCGCGAGACCTTCGGCTACAGCGACGACGATGCCTTCGCCGTGGGTCTGACCTGCGGCGGAATCATCGACATCCTCGTCACCCCGGTCCCCGTGGGCTCTGCCGTGCGAGAGGTGTTCGCGGCCGGCCTGGCCGCCGCGGCCCGCGGCGAGGCCGCGGCCGTCGCCCGGGTGGCGGAGGGCCCGGCCGAGCTCATGGGCCGCGCCGTCTTCGTCCGTACGGACGGTGCCCACGAGGGCGGTTTCGGAGGACACCCCGAGCTGGACCGCACCATCGCCGAAGAGGCCCGCGCCATGCTCGACGCCGGCAGGACCGGCGTGCTGGAGATCGGCGCCGACGGCAGGCTCTGCGGAGAACCGCTGAAGGTGCTCGTCGAGTCCAGCGTCCCGCCCCCGCGGATGATCGTCTTCGGTGCCATCGACTTCGCCTCCGCCCTCGTGCGGATCGGCAAGTTCCTCGGCTACCGCGTGACGGTGTGCGACGCACGGCCCGTCTTCGCGACGAAGACCCGCTTCCCCGAGGCGGACGAGATCGTCGTCGACTGGCCGCACCGCTACCTGGAGAGCACGGAAGTGGACGGCCGGACCGTCCTGTGCGTGCTCACCCACGACGCCAAGTTCGACGTCCCGCTCCTCGAACTGGCCCTCAGGCTCCCCGTCGCCTACGTCGGAGCCATGGGCTCCCGGCGCACCCACGAGGACCGCAACAAGCGGCTCCGCGACGTCGGCGTCACCGAGCTCGAACTGGCCCGGCTGCGCTCCCCGATCGGCCTGGACCTCGGCGCCCGCTCCCCGGAGGAGACCGCGCTGTCCATCGCCGCCGAGATCGTCGCGAACCGCCGCGGCGGCAGCGGCGCGGCCCTCACCGGCGCGCACATCCCGATCCACCCGGACGTCGCGAACACCGCCATCAGCAGGATCGGTTCCGTCGCTTGAAGGGGTGAGTGACGGCCGAAGGTGAGAAAAGGGCGCCGCCCGTAGGGGTTGCGCCCTTCTGGCGTTCCCCCTATTTTACCGGCCGGTAATAGGGGGTGCCCGCACCGGACGCGCCCTCTCCATCCCTTTTCCACACGGGAGTTGAGCGGATGTTACGTACCGTGCGAACCCTGGGCGTGCTGGCCGCGGCCACCCTGCTCACCGCCTTCACGCCGGCACCGGCCCCCGCCGCTCCCGCCGCTCCCGCGGCCCCCGCGCCCGGTCTGCGCGAGGTGCTCTTCGTGGGGAACAACTGGGAGGGGACCGCCGACGTCCTCGCCTCCACCGGCGACCTCGCCAAGGTGGGCCGGATCAACGTGATCCCCGACAAGGCGGAGCGGCTCCGCGAGATCCACCTCAACCCCCTGAAGCTCGCCTTCTTCCTCGGCATCCGGGAGAGCGCCGGTGAGGGCCACGACCAGTTCGTCGACGACATGTTCACCACCCCGGACGGCTCCGCGGTCGTCGTCTCCCGCCCCAGCTTCGCCGACGTCGTGTCCATCGACGTGACCTCGGGGCGGATCAACTGGCGCTTCCCCGTGTCCGGTTACCGCTCCGACCACATGGCGGTATCCCCGGACGGCACCCGCATCGCCGTCTCGGCCTCCACCTCCAACACCGTGCACGTCCTGGACATCGCCACCGGACGCCAGGTCGGCTCCTTCGGCACCGGGGACAAGCCGCACGAGAACACCTTCACCCGCGACGGCCGCTTCCTGTGGAACAGCTCCATCGGCGAGGTGAACACCGCATTCGACGCGCCCTGGCTGGACTGGACGAAGGGCGACCGGAAGATCACCGTGGTCGACGCGCGGACCTTCCGGACCGTCCGGGTGATCGACATGCGGGAGCGGCTGGACGCCTTCGGCCGCCGCGACCTGTCCGACGCCGTGCGCCCCGTGTCCTTCAGCCCCGACGAGTCGAAGCTCTACTTCCAGGTGTCGTTCTTCAACGGCTTCCTGGAGTACGACGTGGCCTCCGACCGGATCACCCGCCTCAAGGCCCTCCCCGAGAACCCCGCCACCAGCACCGACCGCACCACCTGGGTCAACGACTCCCGCCACCACGGCATGTCAGTGAGCCCCGACGGGGCCAAACTGTGCATCGCCGGGACCATGGACGACTACGCGACCGTCGTGGACCGCGCCACCCTCACCGAGGGGCCGCTCGTGCCCGCCGCCAAGCCGTACTGGGCCACGGTCGACGGCGACGGGACGGCCTGCGTGATCTCCGAGAGCGGCGCCGACCGGGTCACGGCCATCGACTTCGCCACCGGCGCCAAACGGGTCTCCGTCCCCGTCGGCGACCACCCCCAGCGCGTCCGGATCGGCCACGTCCCGGCCGCCTGGACCGGCCCCGCCGGCCGCTAGGACAGCGGCTCACCGGGCCCGCCCGGTGAACGGCCCCACCGGGCCCGCCCGGAGGCTCAGCCCACCGTCACGGTCGGCTCGTGCCGGACGGGGAAGTTCACCGAGTTGGCGATGAAGCAGGCCCGGCGGGCCTCCTTGTGCAGTTCGATCGCCGCGGCCACCATCGACTCCTCCCTGACGGTGATCCGGGGGTGCACCACGGCCTCCGTGAACTGCCCGCTGTCCCCGGCGGTGGCCATCGTCCCGGTCGCCTCGTCGACGTACGAGGTGACCACCACGCCGTTGACCGTACAGAAGTGCAGGTACGAGAGCATGTGGCACTGGGAGAGTGCCGCGAGCAGCAGCTGTTCGGGGTTCCAGCGGGAGGCGTCGCCGCGGAAGGTCGGGTCGGAGCTGCCGAGGATCACCGGCAGCTCTCCGGCGGCCACCTCGTGCGCCCGCGAGTAGGCACGGAAGTGGCTGGTGCCGGTGCCGAGGTTCCCGGTCCAGGTGACGCGGGTGGCGTAGGAGTGCGGTCGGGCCATGGCGGCTACTCCGTCTTTCGGGTGCGGGACTGGGTGGGCGGCGCGGGTGTCCGAGACGCGGAAGCGGCGGCGTCGAGCGGCGGCGGGCGCCGACGTGGATCGTACGGCCGTCGCGGCGCTCACGCCCGCCACTCCTCCCGCAGCATCCCGAACAGCACCTCGTCGTACCGCTCGCCCGCCAGCAACACGGCGTCCCGCCGCCGCCCCTCCTCCCGGAAGCCGAGCCGGGTGAACGCCCGGACAGCCCGCTCGTTCCCGCTCCAGGTGTCGAGCTGGAGCCGGGTGAGCGGGAAGGTGCCGAAGAGGTGGTCGACGAGCAGCCGCATCGCCTCGGAGCCGTGTCCCCGGCCCCAGAACTCCCGCTCGCCGATGGTGATCCCGAGGGTGGCCGCTCCGGCCCACGGGTCCAGGTCGCGGTAGTCGGCCATGCCGATCACCCGGCGGTCCGGCAAGGTCTCCACCGTGAACACCGCCGACTCCCGGGGCGAGAGCATCAGCATCCGCTCCCCGTGACGGCCGACGGCACACCGTACCCACCGGTGATCATGACGGCCACGGATTTCCGGACCCTTATGGGATGACCAGTCCTCGATGACCGATTAGTCTCGCGATCATGGTGGACCTCCACGACGTACCCGAGGCCGACATCGACCGCGCGCTGGAACTCGCGTACCTCGTCTTCCACGACCGGCCCGAGAAGGAGGCCCGCGCCAGACACCACGCGTTGCTGGTGCGGTGCCTGCGGATCGGTGCCTACGACGGGGACGCCCTGGTCGGCTTCATGGCCGCGCACGACTTCCGGCTCTCGGTGCCCGGGGCGGACCTGCCCTGCCCCGGGCTCACCTTCGTCTGCGTCGCCCCCACCCACCGCCGCCGCGGCGTGCTCACCGGGCTGATGACCGAGATGCTGGAGCGCGCCGCGGCCACCGGCAGCCCGATCGCGGCCCTGTGGGCCTCCGAGGCCGCCATCTACGGCCGCTTCGGCTACGGCGGCGCGACCACCGGCGTCACCATCGAGATCGACTCCACCCGGCCGCTGGCCCTGCGCATCGACCCGGACCGGCGCCCGCTGCGGCTCGTCGACCCGCAGGAGGCGCTCGCCGTGATCGGGCCCTTCCACGAGGCGGCCCGCGCCCGGCGGGCCGGCCGCCCCACCCGCAGCGCACCGCGTTGGCGCGAGGAGTGGCTGACCGAACAGGACGAGGAGGACGAGGAGCTGAGCCCGCCGCGGATCATCGTCCTCGGGGAGCCGGGCGAGCCGATCGCCGGCTACGTGCTCTACCGCACGAAGCCCGAGGCCGACGGCGGGCCCGCCCGCGCGGCCCACGGCCTGGTCCGCGTCGACGAACTGGAGGCCGACACCCCGGCCGTGGCCGCCGCCCTGTGGGAGTGCCTGGCCGCCCTCGACCTCACCGGCCGGGTCCGCGCCTGGGGCCGCCCGGCCGATGACCCGCTGCTGCACTTCGCCGCCGACCGGGACCAGGTGCGGGTCACCGCCCAGTACCCGGCGCTCTGGCTGCGCCTGGTCGACGTACGCGCGGCGCTGACCGCGCGGTCGTGGGCCGCGCCGGTGGACGTGGTGCTGGAGGTGCACGACGTACGGCTGCCCGGCAACACCGGGCGGTTCCGGCTCGCCGCGGGGCCGGACGGGGCTGCGTACGAGCCCGTGGACGCCGCCGCCGACCTGGCCCTGGACGTACGGGAGCTGGCCGCCTGCTACCTGGGCGGGACGCGGGTCGTCGAGCTGGTCGCGGCCGGGCTGGTACGGGAGCACACGCCGGGCGCGGCCGCGGCGCTGGACGCGGCCCTGCGCACGCCCCTACTGCCGCACACGGGCGACGAGTTCTGAGAACCGGCGGGGGCGGGCGAGCGGACCGCCCCCGCCGCGGTCCGGCCGGTACGGCCGGTGAGGCCGGTCAGGCCGGTCAGGCCGGTCAGGCCGGTCAGGCCGGTCAGGCCGGTCAGGCCGGCAGGGAGATCCGGGCCGCCGACATGCCGAAGCCGGAGCTCCAGACGCCGGTGGGCAGGCCCGAGCCGAGCCGGTGCAGATCCTCCTCGCGGTAACGGCGGCAGTTTTGGTGCCAGTTGAGGATGCCCGAGAGCCAGTCCCGGAGCTCGCCGACGTACGCGTCGAGCCCGGCGCGGGCTTCGGCACACAGCTTCCAGTCGTCGTAGAGGAGCGGCAGCTGGTTCGCGACGATGTGCTCGAACTCCTCCGTGCGCTGGGTCATCAGCGAGTGGCAGATGTGCAGGGCCTCCGGGTAGCCGATGTCGAAGAAGTTCCGGGTGACCAGGACGTGGTTGTGGACCTCGCCCTCGAACTCCACCTCCTTCTGATAGGAGAAGATGTCGTTCATCAGGCACGCGGTGTCGGCCGCCGCGTTCTCCAGGGACCGGATGGTCCCGGAGGCGTAGATCTCCTCGGGGATGCCGCGGCCCGCCTGGCCGAGCCGGCACAGGTACATGGTGAGGTGCGAGCCGAAGGTGTGCCGGCGCATCTCCGCGTAGTCCACCGGGTCCGGGATGCGGTTCTGGATCTGGTTGTCCATCTCCCACACCCAGCTCTCCAGCATGCTGACGAGGGTCGCCCGGAACTCGGCGCGGACGCCCCGGGTCATGTCCCGGCTCGTACGGACCCACAGGTCGGCGAGCGCGCGCTCCATCGCCGTGAGCGGCGGCGGCTGTTCGGCGTGGTCGACAGGGATCATCGCGATCAGCCGCGCGGTCGCCGCCTTGGCCGCCGGGAGGTTCCTGGTCTGGCCGAAGGCCACCGGGTAGTAGTCGTCCCCGTACGTCCCCCAGATCAGCCAGCAGGCGTTGAGGAGCAGCGCGTCGGGCGTGGCGTCCGGGTCGATGCCGGCCGAGCAGAGCGCGAAGTCGTAGCCGCGCAGCATCTGTTCGCTCCAGATGGCGGAGGCGGGGTCGCCGGGGTGGGCCTGGAGCAGGCCCATGCGCCGGGCCCAGTCGACCGATCCCTCGCGGGCGTGGTCCAGGTGCGGGCTGACGGAGAGCGCGAACGGCATGTAGACGTCCGGGATCACGGACGGGCCGGTGCGCTCGAAGGGGACGTGGGTGAAGGACCGGCGGCGCAGGTCCGCCGAGCGCTGCGTGAAGACGGACTTCAGGTCGAGCGCGGTGGTGCCGAGTCCGGAGGGCAGGAACGGCAGGGTGAGCGGGGCGGTGGACCTCGCCTCCCTGTTCATGTAGCGGCTGGAGACCATGTGCCACTCGTGGCCGCCGGACTGCCAGTCCTGCAGGCCCTTGGCGTAGGCGAGGACGGCCGCGATCTCCGCCGGGTTCATCGCGTGGTCGGCGAAGAGCTGCGGGAGTTCGGCGAGCGCGGTCTGCTCGAACTGGTGCAGGCGGGAGGTGAGCAGGTCGTTGGAGACCTCGGCGGCCTCCTGGGTGGTGCAGCCGAGGAAGGTCTCCAACACCAGGACCGCATTGGACAGTTCGCCCTCGTCGGCGACCTCGCGCTGGTAGGAGAAGAGGTCGTTGCGGATGTGCACGGCGTCGGAGAAGGCGTCGCGCAGCACGCCGAGCGCGCGCGAGTGCGCGACGCGCGCCGGGACCTCGGCGGCGACGTACTCGACCAGGCCGGCCGACCAGGGGGCGCCGCCCACCTTGCGGCGCATCTCGATGTATTCGAGGGGGTTCGCCACCCGCCCGATGCCGATGTTGGCGAGCTCCCACATCGACTCGTCGAGGAGGTTCTTCGTGGACAAGGAGAACCGTTCCCGCCAGTCCTCGGACATCGAGGGGACGGTCCGCGCCCACAGGTCCGCGAGGCCCGCCTCGACGGGGTTGGTCGGCGCGGGGAAGCCGGCGGCCAGGTCCATCGGCATGAAGGCGGCCAGCCGGTCGAGGTGCTCCTTGGCACCGGCCCGGTCCTGCGAGCGCTTGAACGTCTCCAGGAAGTGGTCGTCGAAGAAGAACACCCACACGTACCAGTCGGTGACCAGGGACAGCGCCTCGGCGTCGCAGTCGGGGTGGGTGTACGAGCAGAGCAGCGCGTAGTCGTGCGAGTCGAGATCGCTCTCCTCCCAGACGCCGGAACCCTCCAGCATCCCGAGGTCGCGCGCCCACCGCTTGGTGTGGACCCTCGCGCCCTCCAGGTGGGGGTTCAGTCGCGCCGGATAAGGCACATAGAAATCCGGCAGTTGAAACGGCTGCGTCACGACGGGGTGGGCCTTTCGTCCAAGGTGCGGGGGGCCGGTCGTCCCGGGCCCCCGCACGAGATCAGCAGTGCCCTACCCGTGGCGCCCCTGGGATAAGGGACTTTTCACCGCTTCAGGTGACACCCCCGCGGTTCCACGCCACGGGGACCTGCCGGGGGCTACAGGGTCTGGGATGCGGACACGACGGAGGCCGCCTCCCCTGGTAGGGGACGCGGCCTCCGGGTGGTGTGGTGGTTACGGAACGGGGACCGGGAGAGGAGCGGTTCCCAGTGTGGGGATGGTCCACCGCTGGGCGGGGGAGCTGTTGCAGTCGTAGAGCCAGAGCTGGGTTCCGGGGGTGGTGTTGAGCCCCCCGAGGTCGAGGCAGCGGCCGGAGGCGGGGTTGTGGATGCCGCCGTCGGCGCGGGGGAGGAACTGCTGGCTCGGTGCGCTGCTGTCGCAGGTGCGGAGTTCGATGGGTGTGCCGTTGGCGGCGCCGGCGGCGGTTGCGTTCAGGCACTTGCCGTGGGTCCGGATGGTGCCGTCGTTGCGGACCTGGAACTTCTGGGCGTCGGTGCCGTTGCAGCCGGCGATCTGGATCTTGTTGCCGTCGTCGGAGCTGTTCCCGTCGTTGTCGACGCAGTTGCCGGCGGCCGCGGTCAGGTTGATGGGGCTGACGGCTTCCGTGGCGGTGACGGAGGCAGCGTAAGGGTAGACCGCCGGATTGCTGATGCCGCCGGTGAGGCCTGAGGGGGCGTAGGCCCCGCCATCCCTGAAGCGGCCCAGGGTGAGGGGGCCGACAGGGGCCGGACTGGTCGAAGCGCTGTGACGGCCGGTGGCGGCGAGGGTGCCGTCGACGTACAGGCGCATCTGCCCGGTGGTGTGGTCGTAGACGGCGGTGAGCCGGGTCCATGCGCCGAGGGAGAGTTTGGCGGTGCTGTTGAACTCGTCGGTCTCGTCGTACGGCCAGGCTCCGGTGTCGGCGTCGGCGTCGGTGTGGGCGAGGCCGAAGCGCCAGACGTTCAGCTTGTGGTCGGGGTACAGGAGCAGCGAGCTGTAGCGGTTCAGGTCCTGACTGAGAACGACTCCTCCGGCCTGATCGGCTTTTGCCATGGTGCTGATGGTGAAGCTCTTGCGGGTGTCGATCACCGGGCCGGACGTGGTGATGACGGACGACGGGCCGTTGAAGGATGCATGGCTGGTGCTGCGTCCGCCGATGGTGCCGGTGGGCCAGGTGACTCCGGCCGCGGTGGCGGGGAAGTTCCCGACCGTGCTGGGGGTGGTGCCGTCCTTCTCCCCGGTGAGCGGCCACTGGGCCTTGGGGGTGTTGAGGTTGCCGAGGGTCACCGGGATGGAGTCGAATCCGGTGACGGTCGGGTGCGGAAGGCCTTCCCCGTTGGGGCGGGTGTCGGTGCCGTTGAAGGCGACGAGTTGTTGGTTGGTGTCGACGGCCCACAGATCCGGGGTGCCGTCACCGCTGAGATCGCCGTCGGACCCGATCCGGGGGTAGGCCTTGGGGTCGATGCTTCCGATGGCCGCGCCCGCGGCCGGGTCGGTGAACCCGCTGAGGTCGGGTGCCTGGGCGGCACCCTTGATCGTGAAGGCGCGCAGACTGCCATTTGTCTTGGAGCGGGCCCACAGGGTGGGGAAGTTGCTGCCCTGCGCGCGACCGGGTGTGATCAGGTCGTATGAACTCCACCGGGTGTCGTTGGCCGAGAGGAGGATGGCTCGCGTCTCAAGCTGGTCGGGGTCGCCCGCCGTGGCGAGCCACAGCCGGCCCTTCTCGATGAACAGGAGTGAGGTGCGTGGCACGGAGTTCGGTTTGGTGCTCGTGTCACCTGTGTGGTTGCCGAAGGCTGCAATCTGGGTGACGTTGGACCAATTGGGTCCGTAGCCGGCTTCGATGCAGGGGATGGGAGCGAAGGAGCGCGTGACGCAATCGGACGGCTTGCGCACGGTTTCGGCAGCGCGGCCGTCGAACCGGCCTGCGATGCCATCGTTGCGGTAGAGAGACAGGTCTGGGGCAGCCGGCGCGTGGGCGAACAGATCGTCAACGGTCTTGTAGCCCAGGCTGCCGCGGTGGCTGATCTGGATCCCGTTCCAGCCATTGGCGCCGGGGGCGGCACTGATGCCGGCCTTGGGCGCGGCGGCCGGATCGGAACCACCGCCGATCACGCGGAGGGCACCGGCCGAGTCGGGCAGCAGAACGTCCGCCTTGTTGTCTCCGGTGAGGTCACCGAAGATCGGGGCGGGGCTGCTCGGATTGGACGGCGCGTAATAGCTGTAGACGACGGGCTGCGACATGTTGCCCGCGTTGTCCTGGGTTTGCAGGTACACGTGGTTGGTGCCCCAGGTCGGCGGCGTGATCTTGATGGCTGCTTTGCCGTCGGTCAGCTTCACGATGCCGGGTCCGGCGTCGCTGCACTTCCATCCGGTGGCGGCGGCCTTCACCGGGTCGGTGGTCCAGCGGGCACAGGCCAGCCCGGAGGTCCGGCCGCCCGCTGCCGGGGCCGGGTCGCTGCCGGTGAGGGTGAAGGTACCCTCCTGGTCGACGAGCTTGGGGTGGGCGCCGATGGTTCCGGAGGCGGGGAAGTCGGTGGAGGTGACCGCGGCGGTCGGCGGCGTGCGGTCGACGCGGAAGAAGCACATCTCGGTGGGATCGCTGGTGAGGAAGTCGTCCGTGACGCGCGCCTGCCAGCCGTACTGGTGGCCGTCCGTCAGGGGGCCGATGTCGACCGTGATGGGGCCGGAACTGCCGTTCCATCCCGAGTCGGCGTACTTGGTCTTGCCGCCATCGTCGTCGTCCCAGTACTGGAACCCGGTCCAGAGCTGCAGGCCGGTGGCCGAGTTCGTGGAGGTGGTGAGGGTGATGTTGTTGTTGGCGCCGACCCAGCCGGGGTTGTCCCAGGGGTGGGTGGTGCCGGGGGTGCGGCAGTCGGCGGAAGAGGCGGTGTCGGCGAAGCCGGGGGTGGGGTTGGTGCGGGGCCACCAGACGGTGGGCTGGATGTCGTACTCGACGACGATGTGCGGGGTGTTGGTGAACCGCTGCCGGTAGTGCTTCTCGTACTCGTCGTCGGGAGCCAGACCGAGGGTGATGGTGGGCCACTGGTGCTGGACGGCGCTCCTCACCAGGTCCTTGACATCGAACTGGATGTCGCCCGAACCGGACATGGTGGTCGTACCGACCTGACCGCACCCCTGCATCCTGGAACCGGTGCCGCAGGGTTGCCGGTTCCAGGATGTCGGGTTGCTGATGTAGCCGGTGGAGTAGAGGCCCATCGGGGTACGGGTGTCCGGGCTGGAGGAGGAGACCACGGCCGCGTAGAACGTCGCGTTCATGACCTCGGTGTGGTAGAGCCTCGAGTCCACACCGATCTGGAAGTACGCGCGTGTGCGTCCGATACCGGAGCAGGGTGGATTGCCGAACCGGTACCCGCAGTAGCCGGTGGCAGGCTTGTCCTGCCCGTACTCGGTTCCGTTGAACTCGTTGACGTCGGCGTACTCCGGCGCTTCCTGGACCTGTGCCCAGGCCTGGTTGGCGTTGCTGAGGCTCGGGATCCATCCCGGGTCGATGTACCAGGGGCCGGTGCCCTCGCCGAGAAGGGTGGCGTCGGGAACGAGCTGGATGCCCTGCGCGTCGACGGTCGTGCCGATCTTCTGCACGGTGGCACCGGTGCCGGGCCCATCGGTGGTCGAGCGGGTCGGGGCGTCTTCGGCCGCCGTGGACTGCTCGGCCGGGGCGCCTGCTGACTTCGATGAGGCGGAGGGGGCCGAGGCCGGGGCGCCCGCCGAATCCCACATGAGAGGTGTGGGAGCGGAGAAGCGGGTCGCGCCCTGGCTGTCCACGGCCTTGAGGTTGCCGGAGCCGTCGGCGCTCACGGTGAGCCCGTCGGCCTCGACGGCGAGCCGGAACTTCTTGATGGCGGGATTGGCCGCGGCCTCGGCGGTGCGCACGATCAGCACGTGGCGCCAGCCGCCGAGGGTGGTGGCGCTGAGCTCGAGGTCCACGCCGGGCAGGACGGACGAGTACAGCGCGCTGTCGCCGTTCAGCGCGGGCCTGGGCAGGGGGAAGGGGGCCTTGAGGGCCAGCTTCTTGCCGTCCTCGGTGGTCATCGTGGCCATCGGGCCGGTGCCGCCGCCGGACAGACTGAGCCTGGAGGGGACGGCTGCCGGGGACACGGTGCCGTCACTGCTGGCCCGGAGCGTCGTGTCGACTCGTGCCCAGGCTCCCCCAGCGGTCTTGACCCGCTGCGGCACGGGCGTGGACTCGGTGGTGAGCGTGCCCCTCGGAGTGGCGAACGTCTGCGAACTCGCCGTCGTCAGTTGGCCGATGACGACGGGCTTGCCACTGCTCCTGGCCAGCGCCTTGGCGGCGTCGACAGCTCTCGCTTCCGGGCTGGGAGAACGGGGTGCCGGAGCGGGCCACGTGCTGTCCGCCGGACCGTGGCCACGCACGTCCTGAGCGGCTACGGGTGGCGCGGCGAGCAGGCCGGCGCCGAGCGCGAGGACTGCGGCTCCCGCCGCGGGGAGAAGCGACACGCGAAAGGCCCGTCGTCGCGGGCCTCCTGGTCTCGACGGCGGCGAAGAAGGTAATTGCGGCCTCACGTTCATGGCCCCCCAAGCTGTGAGACGGACAGAAGTCAGCCGCACAATTCCTTCACGCCTGCAATCTGTCGACAGACTGTGTGCTTCCGGTGCCCGCTTTTGTGCCGTGAACGCCCGAGCCGAGTCGTGGGTGACGTGAGTCACTCCAGAGGAATATGAGGCTCCGCTGATGAATCGAACGCGCGCTGCGTAGGGTGCGCTTTGATCCGGGCCCGGCCGGCCCGGCGTTCCCGTTGCATGTATCCCGTGGGGGGATCCGATTGTCTTATCGGGGTCGAATCTTCATGTGCTCGCGTGCCGCTCGCTCGCGCGTCGTACTCGTGTCAGTGTTCGCCATACTCGCTTCTGGTCTGGGGATTCCCCTGGCCGGGGCGGCTGACAAGCCTCCCGAGGTGTGGGCGCCGCCGCAGACGCCATTACCTGGGGTCAAGGCAGTCAAGGGTTCGGATGCGAAGCCCTCGGGCGAGCAGCCGTCACTTGGCCGGAAGAGGACCCCGAAATCGAACGGGAAGATCCCTTCGGGTGTGGCGTCCGTCGCCCTGGGTGGTGCGGGCGCCGCGCAAGCGGCTGCCCAGAGGGGGCCGGTTCAGGCAGGGAAGCTCCCCGTCTGGATCGCATCAGTGAATGGCGCAAACTCGTCGGGCGTTAAAGCGGGCACCGACAGCCTCAAAGTCGAGGTGAAGGACGCGGCCAAGGCCAAGGCGGCGGGTGTGAACGGCGCGATGATCGCCCTCACGGACCCGGTGGGAGCCGCGGCGGCCGGCAAGGTCGAAGTCGGTCTCGACATCTCGGCGTGGGCGAACTTCGGGAGCGCCAACTGGGCACGTCGCGCCAGGCTGGTGCGGCTCCCCGCCTGTGCCCTGACGACACCGGGTGCCGCTGGCTGCACGACCCGTACGCCGATGGAGTCCCGCCTCGACGCCTTCAGCCGGCTGGTGGCGGAGATCGACGTACCGAACCCGGCAGCGGCTCACGCTTCCGTACTGAAGCCGCAGCCCGGCGCGAAATCCGCCCCCGCGCCCCAGGTGCTGACCGCCCAGGACGTCGTCCTGGCCGTGGAGCCGGGTCCGTCGAGCGACCTCGGTGACTACTCCGCGACGCCGCTGCTGCCTTCGGCTTCCTGGCAGGCAGGGGCGAACGCGGCGAACTTCACGTACGGCTACACCGCCGAGGTGCCCTCGGCGATCGCCGGCGCGGCGCCGAGCGTCGTGCTCGGCTACGACTCCTCCTCGATCGACGGCCGTACGGCGTCGACGAACGCGCAGGCCGGCCTGATAGGTGAGGGCTGGGACTGGCACCCGGGCTCGATCTCGCGTTCGTACCGGGGATGCAAGGACGTGGGCATCAAGGACTCGGGTGACGAGTGCTGGGCCGGCGACATCCTCTCCCTCTCCTTGGCCGGGCACGCCGGGCAGATCGTGCGCGACGACACCACCTGCGTCTACCGCCTCCAGGGTGACGACGGAACGAAGATCGAGCGCCTGACGGGGCAGCGCAACTCCGCCTGGAAGGGCGAGGGCTTCAAGGTCACCACGACCGACGGCACCCAGTACTACTTCGGCTCGAACCGCCTCCCGGGCGGTGACGGAACGGACCCCGAGGCCAAGTCGGTCTCCACGGTCCCGGTGTACTTCAACAGCGGCCGGGACAAGTGCCTGGGCGCGGACACCCCGGCCAACGGCACCTGGCAGCAGCTGGGCTGGCAGTGGAACCTCGACTACGTCGTGGACCCGCACCAAAACCTGATCTCCTACCGCTACGAGCAGGAGGACAACTACTACGGGCGCGGCGGCGGCCAGAACAACGGCAACGGCTCCTCGACTCTGTACCAGCGCGCCTCCTACCCGACCTGGATCGGCTACGGCCAGCGCCTGCCCGACCAGATCACGGCCAGGGGCAAGGCCAACACCGCGGCCCAGGTCTGGCTGCGAACGGCCGACCGCTGCTTCCAGACGGGCGCCGCGTGTGACCCCGCGAAGCGCAAGTCCAACCCCACCGCGTGGGAAGACACCCCGGTCGACCAGGAGTGCGCGGCCACCAGCCAGTGCCTCAACCTGTCACCCACCTACTTCTCCACCAGGCGCCTGACGACCATCGATACCGAGGTCCTGGGCACCGGCGGCTACCGCAACGTCGACTCCTATGTGCTCAAGCAGCGACTCGAACCCCCGGGCGACGGCACCGCGCCGACCCTCTGGCTCGAGTCCATCCAGCGCTTCGCCACCAATGCCCGGGCCAAGCTGGAGGTGCCGCCCGTCACGTTCGGCGTACCGGAGCAGATCCCGAACCGTGTGGATGGCGTAGTCAAGCGTCCGAACGGCACCGATGCAGGCGCTTCGCCCTTCAAGCGACCGCGCGTCAAGACGATCACCACCGAGACCGGCGGCCAGATCAACGTCGTCTACAAGGCCCCCGAGTGCTCGCGGGTCAAGGGCACGATGCCGACGGCCGCGGACACGAACGCGATGGCCTGCATGCCGGTCAAGTGGTACCTGCCCAGGCAGTCCTTCCCCGATCCCGTCGACGACTGGTTCCACAAGATCGTGGTCCAGTCCGTCACCCAGCAGGACAGGGTCGGCGGCCAGGTCAGTCAGGTCACCGACTACGAGTACGGCGGCGGCATCGCCTGGCATCGCAACGACTCCGAGTTCACCGACCCCAAGACCCGTACCTGGGACCAGTTCCGCGGCTTCGCCACCGTCACCACCCGCACCGGCAACGGCAACAGCGTCGAGGCCCCGCGCACCAAGTCGGTCACCACGTTCCTGCGCGGCATGGACGGCGACGTGCTCGCCAACGGCAGCAAGCGCAGCGTCAACGTCCGCGACGCACAGGGCGGCACGATCAAGGACGAGGAAGTCCTCTCCGGGTTCGTCCGCCAGACCGAGACCTATGACGGCGACGGCGGTACCGTCATCGCCGACGAGGTCACCACCCCCCTGATCAAGCCGAACGCAACGGCGACCCGCGCCCAGTCCGGCGGCATGCCGCCGATCATGGCCCGCGTGATGAACACCGGGAAGGTGACCGGTCGCGCCAAACTCGCCGACGGCACGTGGCGCACCAGCGAGCGCACCTCCACCTACGACGACACCCTCTTCTCGCGGCCGCTCCAGGTGGACGACAAGAGTGACCTGTCCCGGCCCGACCAGCGGCTGTGCACCACCTTCACGTACGCCTCCGGCCCCGGCGGCGCGCTGACCCAGCTCGCTTCCCGCACCCTTGTCCGCAAGGGCGCCGGCGGCTGCAGCGAGACGCCGTCCGCGGCGAACACCGTCGGCGATACCCGCGCCTACTTCGACGGCAAGCCCCTCGGCGAAGCCGGCGCCGTCGCGGATCAGACCGGCACCGAGGTCCTGGAGAAGTACGACGCCGCGGGCAAGCCCGTCTACCGCCTCAACGTCACCTCCACCTACGACGACTACGGCCGTCTCACGACGACGACCAACAAGGTCCGCAAGGACGCCGCCCACCCGGACGGCGCGGTCACCAAGACCGAGTACAGGGCCCTGCCCAACGCCCTGCCGTACGAGGTCACCCACACCAACCCGCTGGGGTGGAAGACCACCACCACGCTGGACACCGGCCGCGCGCTGCCGATGAAGACCAGCGACGAGAACGGTCACGTCGCCGAGCGGGGCTACGACGCCCTGGGGCGGGTCACCGCCGTCTGGCAGCCCGGCCAGGACCGGACGAAGAACGACCCGCCGGTCCGCAAGTTCTCCTACGCAATGAACGGCACGAACGCGCCGACCACCGTCCTGAGCCAGACGCTCATGGCCAACAAGCAGACGTACGTCTCCAGCTACACCATCTACGACGGCCTCGGCCGCATCCGGCAGACCCAGGCGCACACGCCATCGGGCGCCAGCGGCCGCATGATCACCGACGCGCTCTTCGACTCCCACGGCCGGCAGGTCAAGACCAGCGCCCCCTACTACAACGACGAGAAGGAACCGTCGGGCGCACTCTTCCTGCCCAACGGCGGGGTGAACCCCGACAGCCAGATCCCGGCGCAGACCGTCGCCGTCTTCGACGGCCTCGGTCGCACCACCGCCTCCGTCTTCCAGTCCTACGGCATAGAGCAGTGGCGCTCGAAGACCGAATACCCCGGAGCGGACGAGGTCCGCACCATCCCGCCGAAGGGCGGCTACGCCACGGCGAGCATCACCAACGGCACCACCTCCGTCCTGCGCCAGTACAAGGGCAACGCCCCCGACGGCGCCTATGACGAAACGACGTACGAGACGAACACCCAGGGGCAGGAGCTCCGCCGCAAGGACTCCGCAGGCAACGAGTGGACCTTCGCGTACGACCTCCTCGGCCGCACGGTGAAGACCACCGACCCGGACTCGGGCACCGCCACCACGGTCTACGACGACAGCAAGAACCTCGTCACCGTCACCGACGCCCGCAACAAGAGCGCCACCACCGTCAGCGACCTCCTCGGTCGCACCGTCGCGACGTACGAGGGGACGGCTGTCGACCCTGCCAAGCAGGTCGGAGCCTTCACCTACGACACCAAGGCCCTGGGCAAGCCGGACACCACCACCCGCCATATCGGCGGCCGCGCCTACATCACGGAGATCACCGGCTACGACAGCGGCTACCGGCCCCTCGGCACCAAGGTCACCATCCCCGAGTTCGAGAAGCAGCTGGCCGGCACCTACGAGACCAAGAACACCTACGACAAGCACGGGCAGCTCAGGGCCACCGCCCTGCCCGCCATCGCCGCTGCCGGTCTGGGGGCGGAGCAGCTCGCCTTCGGCATTGACGACGTCGGCAAGCTGTCGTCGCTCGGCGGCACCATCGCCGGGATCCGCACGCCCTACATCGTGGACGTCCTCCACGATCCGTACGGTCGTGCCATCCGCACCACGGTCGGCGAGACGGGCATGCAAGTGGTCTCGACCGTCGACTACGACCAGGCCACCGGCCGGCAGCTCCGCTCGACCTTGGACAAGCAGACCGCGACCAGGGCCAGCGTCGACGTCGTCGACTACACCTACAACCGTGTCGGCGGGCTGACCTCGATCAGCAACACGCAGGACGGCGCCGCCCGCGATCTTCAGTGCTTCACCACCGATTACCTCGGCCGCCTCACCCAGGCCTGGACCGACACCGGCACCACCACCACGGCACCCCAGCCCAGCGTCCGCGGCATCGGCGGCTGCTCCAACAGCACCGGGCCCGCGGTCGACGGCGCCGGCAAGCCCAGCGTGGGCGGCCCGGCCCCGTACTGGCAGCAGTACGAGTACGACAAGATCGGCAACCGCACCAAGCTGGTCAAGAAGGACGTCACCGGTAACACGGTTAAGGACGCGACGGTCACCCAGACCTTCGGCTCCGGCCCGAACGCTCCGTCCTCCGACCCGAAGACGGGCGGCGGCACGGGCGGGCCGCACGCCCTCATGACCTCGACCGAGTCCAGCAGCACCGGCACGAAGGTCACCTCGTACACGTACGACGAGACCGGGAACACCGCCTCCATCACCAGCACACCGGGCACGAAGACCCTTACCTGGAACGACCAGGGCAAGCTCGACAAGATCACCGGCACCGGCGAGAGCGCCGGCACCAGCTACCTCTACGACACCGGCGGCAACCAGCTCATCCGCCGCGACCCGGGCAAGACCACCCTCAACATCGGCCCCGACCAGATCACTCTGGACACGGCCACCGGCAAGGTCTCCAACGTCCGCACCTACAGCGCCCCCGGTGGCCTGTCCATCACCCGCACCACCACCGCAGGCACCTCGGCCCTCACCTACCAGGCCTCGGACCACCACGGCACCAACGGCGTCCAGTTCAACGCCTCCGACCTGGCCCAGGCCCGCCGCCCCGCCGACCCCTTCGGTAACGAACGAGGCACCCAGCCCGCCCCCGGAACCTGGGCCGGCGACAAGGGATTCGTCGGCGGAACCAAGGAGAAGGCCACCGGCTTCACCCTCCTCGGGGCCCGCGAATACGACCCCACCACCGGCCGCTTCATCAGCCCCGACCCGGTCATCGACGCGGGCGACCCCCAGCAGTGGAACGCGTACGCCTACTCCAACAACGACCCGATCAGCAAGTCGGACGCGAGTGGACTGAAGGTCTTCTGCGACAACTTCTCCCCCTGCAGCGTCAACCTGACGACTGGAAACACCAGCAACACCAACGCCTCCACCTCTTCAAACGGAAGTGGTTCAACGCAGACCGAGCTGGACGAGTCCAACGGTGAACTCACCAAGGCGAAGAAGCGACGCGATGCGCTGAAGCATGCGGTCATCGATCTGGTCATGGACCTGATCGGCTACAACGACGCCCGTGACTGCTTCACCAAGGGCGACGTCATGGCGTGCATCAACACCGCCCTCAACGCGGTTCCCTGGGGAAAGCTCTTCAAGGCCATCAAGATCGGCGTCCAGGCCTTCAAGATCTACAAGGAACTCAACAAGACATACGACGCGGTCAACGCCGCCGAACGCAGAGCCTCCAAGGCCATGGAAGCGTTCACCAAGGCCAAAAAGGCCGAGGACGAAGCAGCCGCGGCAGCAGCCAAGGCGGCCAAGTCCGGTGACGCGAAAGCCTCGAAGGAATCAGCCAGCGACAGCGCAGGCACAGAGTCCAAGTCAGGCAGAAGCGATGCGGACGCCGAGGCCCAGGGCAGCGGCTCTGACGCACGGACGAAGTCCGACTCCTGCGAAGTCCAGACCAACAGCTTCCCCACGGGCACCAAGGTTCAGATGGCTGATGGCACCACCAAAGCCATCGAAGACATCCATGTCGGCGACACCGTGATGGCAACCGACCCGCAGACCGGCGAAACCCGCCCGAAGCGGGTCACCGCAACCATCACCACCCCCGACGACAAGGAGTTCACCGACCTCACCCTCACCGACGACGCCAACCCCCGCGGCCCGCCGGCCACCCTCACCTCCACCTTCCACCACCCCTACTGGAGCGAAACCCGCCACCAGTGGACCGACGCCGGCGACCTCACCCCCGGCGAACAACTCCGCCAGCCCAACGGCACCACCCTCACCGTCCAGACCACCCGCAACTACCCCTACGCCGTCACCACTTACAACCTGACGGTCGACGACTTCCACACGTACTATGTGCTCGCGGGGACTACGCCAGTACTCGTTCACAATTGCAACGAGTCTATGGACTTCGTGCATGGGACGAGCTCAACTCATGCCGATAACATCGAGGCCAATGGACTGAGCGGCGATGCAGCCCGTGGGAATTCCCACGGTGGGGGTGTGGGGCAGCCCGGCAACCTGTTCACTTATCGAGTGAGCCCTGGCGACTCGGATACCCTGAGCGCTGCTGCAACGTTTGGCGGTAGCCGTACGGCTACCGGCGATCGCCCGGCGATTCTCATCTTCCGTATGTGTAAATGCACGTACAATCGATTGACCGCAGAGGGGCATATAACGACCCGGGTCACCGATGAGGTGAGCGGGAGGCTTGAGCACATCTTCGGCCCAGAAGCGATGCCGCACTTGCAGCAGGTCTATCGCAGGAACCTATAGTCGTAGTGGATGGCCGCGAGAATGATTGGCGGTGACGTGCGAGTGGTGGATCCCGCAGAGTACGACAAGGACATTCCGAGCGTTCAAGAGCACTTGAAGAAATTTGAACGCGCTGTTGCGAATGTCCGTCGGACCCATGGTGGACGCTCGATGGAAGAGATTCGACAGGCACTCTTGGAGGAATTTGATTCCATGGGCTTGGTGGTGTGGAGGGAAGTCGCGGATGACACGGCTCGTCGCATTGCTGACGGGTTGATGGGCGACGCGTAGGGCTGACACCTAGCGGCTCCACTTGGTTATGACAGCAAATCTGAAGCCCCATCGGTGTGACTGATGGGGCTTCAGTGGTGTCTGACGGCAGTAGTTGACGGCAACGGCGGCGAACACCAGGGGTGTTCGCCGCCGTTGCCGTGCCGTGTGTCAGGGGTGGTCGAGGGCGCGGCCGAGGAGGTCGATGGCATCGTGCTGGAGGCGGAGCCGGACGTGGGCGTAGACGGTGGCGGTGACGCCGATGTGGGCGTGGCCGAGGAGTTCCTTGATCACGATGAGTTCAAGGTGCGGGCCATGCGTGCGGCGTGGTCGGGGATGTCTTCGTGGCCGAGCTCGGCGATCAGCTTGATGCGGTGGTCGAGGGTGTCGGTCGCGCCTTCGTGCCTTTGGTGGCGTACTTCGAGACGTAGCCGGCGACCTTGCCCTCGGTGATCGTGGTGCCTGCCTGGAACGCCGAAGACCGGATGATCTTGGTGTCGATCTGGTTGTCGAGGGCGAAGGAGTAGGTGCGTCGCTCGATGTCCGGCCCGTCGATGCAGGCGAGGGTGGCGGCTTTATGGATGGCGTCGGCCAGCATCTCGGGCGTGGCTCAACTGGGCGGTGGGGTGTAGCCGCCTTTGGGGCCGTCGAGGCGGCTCGCGGCGTGGAAGTGGATCAGCCCGCGTCGCTGGTACTCGGCGACCTTGGCGTAGGAGACCCGGACGTACTCGGGGAGCAGGCGTTGGGGGATGCCTGCTACTGCGGCGATGGTGCGGCGTAGGTGGAGCATGAAGTGGGTGAGGCGGGGTGGGAGGGGCTGGAGCTGGTCGATTCCGGGGGGTTGAGGGTGCCGGGTCGGGGTGTATGGAAGGTGGAGCTGAATCGTTTTGGCTCCGGGGTGGAGTACGGCGAGGCGGTGCTCCTGTGTGACGTGACCGCGGGCCTGCAGCTTCAGGCCTTTCGGACGTCCTGGGGGCCGGAGCGGGAGGAAACCCGGCCTCGGCTCGAGGTGGAGTCGAGCAAGGGGGCGGGCGGGCCGGTGTTGAGCTCAGAGCGATGCTTCCCGTGGTCGGTCACGCCCGGGGGAGGCGCTCGATGGCGGTGCGGTTCGTCGGGTGCGACGGGCCGGGCTGGCTTCTGAGGGGGGCGAGGTGGCGCTCCCCGAGAGCCGGGACGGCGACTGGGTGTACTCCTGTTTCGAGAGTGTCGTGGTGCTCCCCGGAGGCGCGGCCGGGCGGGGGTGGGTGGTTCCCCTGTGGATGCCTGGGTGGACGTCGTCGAACGGGGGTGGTGGGGGTGTCGGAGCTTGGGGGGAATGTCCTGTTCGGTTAGGTTCGTCAGGGTACTGGTTTCGGCGTTCCGGGAGGGACACTCGTGGCTATTGATCTGGACAAGGTGCTCGACAAGGCGTGGGCCGACAAGCCGCTCGCCGAGGTGCTCGCGGCTCCCGTCGCCGCGCTCAAGGGCGTCAGCGACAAGGACGGCGAGCTGCTGCACGAGGCGTTCGGGGTCAAGACCGTCGCCGACTTCGGGCAGCTGAAGTACGTGCGGTGGGCGCAGGCGCTCGTCGCGCTGAACCAGACCGTCAAGGCCTAGCCGGGCTGTAGCCGGGCCGACGCGAGAGGCCGTCCTCCCCACCCCTTCCGGGGCGGGGAGGACGGCCTCTTTCCGCGTCCTACTCGCCTTCGCCCTCGAGGTTGCCCTCGGTGTCCAGGTAGACCTGGCGGAGGGCTTCGAGGATCCCGGGGTCCGGCTTCTCCCACATGCCGCGGGACTCGGCTTCGAGGAGGCGCTCCGCGATGCCGTGCAGGGCCCAGGGGTTGGCCTCCTCCAGGAAGGCCCGGTTCGTCGGGTCCAGGACGTACGTCTCGGTGAGCTTGTCGTACATCCAGTCCGCCACCACGCCCGTCGTGGCGTCGTAGCCGAACAGGTAGTCGACCGTCGCGGCGAGCTCGAATGCGCCCTTGTAGCCGTGGCGGCGCATCGCCTCGATCCACTTGGGGTTGACCACGCGGGCGCGGAAGACCCGGCTGGTCTCCTCGACCAGGGTGCGGGTCTTCACGGTCTCGGGACGCGTGGAGTCGCCGATGTACGCCTCCGGGGCCGTGCCGCGCAGGGCGCGGACCGTGGCCACCATGCCGCCGTGGTACTGGAAGTAGTCGTCCGAGTCCGCGATGTCGTGCTCGCGCGTGTCCGTGTTCTTGGCGGCGACCGTGATGCGCTTGTAGGCCGTCTCCATCTCGTCCCGCGCCGGACGGCCCTCCAGGCCGCGGCCGTACGCGTAGCCGCCCCACACCGTGTAGACCTCCGCGAGGTCGGCGTCCGTACGCCAGTCGCGGGAGTCGATCAGCTGGAGGATGCCGGCTCCGTATGTGCCCGGGCGCGAGCCGAAGATACGGGTCGTGGCCTTGCGCTCGTCGCCGTGGACGGCGAGGTCCGCCTGGGCGTGGGCGCGGATGAAGTTCGACTCCGCCGGCTCCTCCAGGGAGGCCGCGAGCCGGACCGCGTCGTCCAGCAGACCGATGACGTGCGGGAACGCGTCGCGGAAGAAGCCCGAGATGCGCAGGGTCACGTCGATGCGGGGGCGGCCGAGCTCGTCGAGCGGGATCGGCTCCAGGCCCGTGACGCGGCGCGAGGCCTCGTCCCAGACCGGGCGGACGCCGAGGAGGGACAGGGCCTCCGCCACGTCGTCGCCCGAGGTGCGCATCGCGCTCGTGCCCCAGAGGGACAGGCCGACGGAGGCGGGCCACTCGCCGTTGTCCGTGCGGTAGCGGGTCAGGAGGGACTCGGCCAGGGCCTGGCCCGTCTCCCACGCGAGGCGCGAGGGGACGGCCTTCGGGTCGACCGAGTAGAAGTTGCGGCCCGTCGGCAGGACGTTGACCAGGCCGCGGAGCGGGGAGCCCGAGGGGCCCGCCGGGATGAAGCGGCCGTCGAGGGCCGCGACGACGTGCGCGATCTCGTCCGTGGTGCCGGCCAGGCGGGGGACCACTTCGCGGGCCGCGAAGGACAGGACCGCCGCGACCTCCGGCGACTGGTCCGCGGCCACCGAGGACACGGCGTCGAGGGACCAGTGCGCGTCCTCCATCGCCTGGACCAGGGCGCGGGCCTGCGCCTCGACGGCGTCCGCCGAGGTACGGGTGGCCTTCGACTCGTCGAGGCCGAGCGCCTCGCGCAGGCCCGGGAGGGCCGTCGTACCGCCCCAGATCTGACGGGCGCGCAGGATCGCGAGGACCAGGTTGACCCGGGCCTCACCGGTCGGGGCGCCGCCGAGCACGTGCAGGCCGTCGCGGATCTGGGCGTCCTTGACCTCGCACAGCCAGCCGTCGACGTGCAGCAGGAAGTCGTCGAAGCCCTCGTCGTCCGGGCGCTCTTCGAGGCCCAGGTCGTGGTGGAGCTTCGCCGCCTGGATCAGGGTCCAGATCTGGGCGCGGATCGCCGGCAGCTTCGCCGGGTCCATCGCGGAGATCTGGGCGTACTCGTCCAGGTGCTGTTCGAGGCGGGCGATGTCGCCGTAGGACTCGGCCCGGGCCATCGGCGGGACGAGGTGGTCGACCAGCGTCGCGTGCACGCGGCGCTTGGCCTGGGTGCCCTCGCCCGGGTCGTTGACCAGGAAGGGGTAGATGAGCGGGAGGTCGCCGAGGGCGGCGTCCGGCGCGCAGGCCGCGGAGAGGCCGGCGTTCTTGCCCGGCAGCCACTCCAGGTTGCCGTGCTTGCCCAGGTGGATCATCGCGTCGGCGCCGAAGCCGCCGTCCTCCGCGCGCGCCTGGATCCAGCGGTACGCGGCCAGGTAGTGGTGCGAGGGCGGCAGGTCCGGATCGTGGTAGATCGCGATCGGGTTCTCGCCGAAGCCGCGCGGCGGCTGGATGAGGATGAGGAGGTTCCCGCGGCGCAGGGCCGCCAGGACGATGTCGCCCTCGGGGTTCGCCGAGCGGTCCACGAACATGTTGCCCGGGGCCTCGCCCCAGTGCTGCTCGACGCTCTCGCGGAGCTCGGCCGGCAGCTCGGCGAACCAGCGCCGGTAGTCGGCGGCCGGGATGCGGACCGGGTTGCGGGCCAGCTGCTCCTCGGTCAGCCAGTCCTGGTCGTGGCCGCCGGCCTCGATCAGGGCGCGGATCAGCTCGTCGCCGTCGCCGGACACCAGACCCGGGATGTCCTGGGTGGGGCCGAAGTCGTAGCCGCCGGCGATCAGCGTGCGCAGCAGCTCGACGGCGCTGGCCGGGGTGTCGAGACCGACCGCGTTGCCGATGCGGGAGTGCTTCGTCGGGTACGCGGACAGGACCAGCGCGACCTTCTTGTCGCGGCGGTCGATGTGGCGCAGACGGGCGTGGCGCACGGCGATCCCCGCGACCCGGGCGGCCCGCTCGGGGTCGGCCACGTAGGCGGGCAGGCCGTCCTCGTCGAGCTCCTTGAAGGAGAACGGGACGGTGATCAGACGGCCGTCGAACTCCGGCACGGCGACCTGGGTGGCGGCGTCGAGCGGGGACAGGCCCTCGTCGTTCTCCTCCCAGGCGGAACGCGAACCGGTCAGGCACAGGGCCTGGAGGATCGGCACGCCGAGCGCGGCGAGGGCGCCGGCGTCCCAGGACTCGTCGTCACCGCCGGCGGACGCGGTCGCGGGGCGGGTGCCGCCGGCCGCGAGGACGGTGGTGATGATCGCGTCCACGGACTCCAGGGCCTGGAGGAGCTCCGGCTCGGGCGTGCGCAGGGAGGAGACGTAGAGGGGGAGGGGCTGGGCGCCCTTCGCCTCGATGGCCTCGCAGAGGGTGTGGACGAAGGCGGTGTTGCCGCTCATCTGGTGGGCGCGGTAGTAGAGCACGGCGACCTTCGGGGCCGCCCCGTGGGCCGCCTCCGCGGTCTGCCGCGCGTCGCGCTCCAGGGGGCCCCAGGTGGGGGCGGCGGCGGGCGGCTCGAAGCCGTGGCCGGTGAGCAGGACCGTGTCGGAGAGGAACCGGGCCAGCTGGTCGAGGTTGGCCGGGCCGCCGTGCGCGAGGTAGCCGTGGGCCTCGGCCGCGATGCCGATCGGGACCGTGGAGGCCTCCATCAGCTGGGCGTCCGGGGCCTGTTCGCCGGTCAGGACCACGACCGGGCGGGTCTGGCCGGGGGCGAGGAGCAGGTCGAGGCCGTCCTGCCAGGCGCGGAGGCCGCCGAGGAGGCGTACGACGACCAGGTCGACGCCGTCGAGGAGCCCGGGGAGGTCGTCGAGGGGAAGGCGGGAGGGGTTGGCGAACCGGTACGGGACGAGGCCGTCCGCGGTGTTCGCTGCGCGGGCGCTGAGCAGATCGGTGTCGGACGTCGACAGCAGCAGGATCATGCGGCGGCAGGCCTTCCTCGGGGTTTCCGCGCCCCGGGCAGTGAGGACAGCGGGAGTTCCTGACTTGCCCGGCGGTGTGGCTCTGCCGGGTTCACAGTGGCGGGACCGCGCCGGAATCGCACCGGGCTTCCTCCCATGTCGCCGTCCTCGGCGACGGCGGGCCGTGTGGTCCGCCGGAAGGTCATCTTAGGGGTGAGCGGGTCGCTGTGCCGGGCGGGGTGGCCGGGGCCGGGTCGCTGCGCTGTGCTGGGGCGGTGCTGGGTGGGTGCGGCGCGGTTGCGGGGGCTCTGCCGGGTCGCTGCGCTGGGCTTGGGCGGTGCTGGGTCGGTGCCGCGCCGTTGCGGGGGCTCTGCCGGGTCGCTGCGCTGGGCTTGGGCCGTGCTGGGTCGGTGCCGCGCCGTGGCGGGGGCTCTGCCCCCGGGCCCCCGCGCCTCAAACGCCGGCGGGGCTGGAAGTGGCGGGCCACCGCGCCTCGAACGCCGGCGGGGCTGAGGAGGCGGGCGGGTTGGAGGGCTGGGTGGGTGCGGCGCCGTTGCGGGGGCTCTGCCCCCGGGGCCCCGCGCCTCGAACGCCGGTGGGGCTGAGATGGTGTCGGGGCTGGTGGGGGTGGTGACGGACACAGGTCGGGGGAGGGGAATCGTGGGTATGCTCGCCGCCATGCCCCAGCCACCTTCCGCCGCATCGCGGGACGAACCCGTCATACGGGACCGTGGTGACGCCTGCCCGGGTGCGCTGCGGCTGCACGCGGCGGACGACGGGTTCCTGGCGCGGGTGCGGATTCCCGGCGGGTTGCTCGGCGGCGTCGCGGCGCGGCTGCTGGCCGATGCCGCCGACCGGCTCGGCGACGGCCACCTCGACCTCACCTCGCGCGGCAACGTGCAGCTGCGCGGCCTCGGCGAGAGCTGCGGCGGGGAACTGGCCGAGCTGCTGGCGGCCGCCGGGCTGCTGCCCGCGCCCTCGCACGAGCGGGTCCGCAACATCGTCTGCTCGCCGCTCACCGGCCTCGACCTGCTGGGCCTGCCCGACGTGTCCCCCTGGGTGGCGGCGCTGGACGGGCTGCTGTGCGCGAGCGAGGCGGCGGCCGGGCTGTCGGGGCGGTTCCTCTTCGCCCTCGACGACGGCCGGGGTGATGTGACCTCGCTCGACGCGGACGTGAACCTCGTCCCGTGCGGTGGTGGGAGGGCCCTGCTGTGGGCGGGGGACCCGCGGGAAGCCGTGCTCGTCTCCGCGCAGGACGCGCCGCGGGCCGCGCTGGTGGCCGCCGAGTACTTCCTCGACGCCGTTCGCGAGGCCGGTACCCGGGTCTGGCGGGTGGCCGAGCTGGCTCCCGAACACGCCCTGTCCGGTGCCCGGTTGACGGAACGGCTGGCCGATGCCGGTGTCCGCGCCGTCCCGGCGACGCCGGACCTGTCCGCCCTGTCCGCCCTGTCCGCCCGGTCCGGCCGGCCGCCCGAGCCCGGCGTCGTGCCCGGGCCCGACGGCACCGCCTCGCTTTCCGTCCTCGCGCCGCTCGGGCGGCTCAGCACCGCGCAGTGGCGTCGGCTCGCCGGTCTCACGGGCCGGGTCCGGCTGACTCCCTGGCGCGGGGTCGTGGTTCCGAGCCTCCCGGATCCGCCCGGCCCCGCGGCCGCCGCCGCGCTCGCCGGCCTCGCGGACGCGGGGCTCGTCACAGCTGCCGACAACCCCTGGCGGTCCGTCACCGCCTGCACGGGCAGGCCCGGTTGTGCGAAGTCCCTGGCCGATGTACGCGCCGACGCGCGGGCCGTCATGGAACGCGCCCGGGGGCCGCTGCCGGTGCACTGGTCCGGCTGCGAGCGCCGGTGCGGGCATCCGCGCGGCTCCGCCTGGGTGGACCTGGTCGCCACCCCCGCCGGATACGACCTCCACCTCGAAGGCCGCGCACCGCGACGCGGCGTACCGGAGCGCGAGCTCGCCCCCGCCCTCGCGGACGCCCGCCACGCAGATCACGTACGTGACAACCTCCCCGACTCAGTGCAGAAATGAGCGAGTACACCGTGTTCGAGTACGAGAAGGACGGCGCCGCGATCTACCGCCAGTCCTTTGCCACGATCCGCGCCGAGGCGGACCTCTCCGGCCTGCCCGCCTCGGTCGCCCAGGTCGCGGTGCGCATGATTCACGCCTGCGGAATGACCGACCTCCCGCAGGACCTCGGGTACACCCCCGAGGTGGTGCTGCGCGCCCGCGCCGCTCTGGAGGCGGGCGCGCCGATCCTGTGCGACGTCCAGATGGTCGCCAGCGGGGTCACCCGCAAGCGGCTGCCCGCGGACAACGACGTGATCTGCACCCTCTCCGACCCGGCGGTGCCGGACCTCGCCGCGAGGATGGGCACGACGCGCAGCGCCGCCGCCCTCGAAGTCTGGCGCGACCGCGGCCTGTTGGAGGGCTCGGTGATCGCCGTCGGCAACGCCCCGACCGCGCTGTTCCGGCTGTTGGAGATGATCGAGGAGGGCGCTCCGCGCCCGGCCGCCGTCATCGGCGTGCCCGTCGGCTTCATCGGCGCCGCCGAGTCCAAGGACGCCCTCGCCGCCCACCCCTCGGGGCTCGACCACCTGATCGTGCGCGGCCGGCGGGGCGGCAGCGCCATCGCCGCGGCCGCCGTCAACGCCATCGCGAGCGTGGCCGAATGAGCGCGGGCCAGGCCCTGCGGGGGCGCCTGTACGGGGTCGGGCTCGGGCCCGGCGATCCGAACCTGATGACGCTGCGGGCCGTCCAGGTGATCGGCGAGGCCGATGTCGTCGCCTATCACAGCGCCCGGCACGGGCGTTCCATCGCCCGCTCGATCGCCGCGGCGCACCTGCGCGAGACGCACATCGAGGAGCCGCTGGTCTACCCGGTCACCACCGAGACCACCGACCACCCCGGCGGCTACCAGGGCGCGATGGAGGAGTTCTACGAGGCCGCCGCCGCCCGGCTGGCCGCGCACCTGGACGCCGGCCGGACCGTCGCCGTGCTCGCGGAGGGCGACCCGCTCTTCTACAGCTCGTACATGCACATGCACAAGCGGCTCGCGGACCGGTACGAGACCGAGGTCATCCCCGGTGTCACCTCGGTGAGCGCCGCCGCCGCCCGGCTCGGCACCCCGCTCGTGGAGGGCGAGGAGGTCCTGACCATCCTCCCCGGCACCCTGCCCGAGGAGGAGCTCACCGCCCGTCTCGCCGCCACCGACTCGGCGGTCGTGATGAAGCTCGGCCGCACCTTCCCCGCCGTGCGGGGCGCGATGGAGAACAGCGGCCGGCTCGCCGAGGCCCGCTACGTCGAGCGCGCCACCATGGAGGGGGAGCGGACCGGCCGGCTCGCCGACACCGATCCGGCGAGCGTGCCGTACTTCGCCGTCGCCGTGGTGCCCAGCCGGATCGGCAACCCGGGCAGCGTGCCGTCCGGCCCCGGCGAGGTCGTGGTCGTCGGCACCGGCCCGGCGGGCCCGCTGTGGCTCACCCCGCAGACCCGGCGCGCGCTGGCCGACGCCGAGGTGCTGGTCGGCTACACGACGTACCTGGACCGGGTGCCGGTGAAGCCGGGGCAGATCCGGCACGGATCCGACAACAAGGTGGAGTCGGAGCGCGCCGAGTTCGCTCTCGACCTGGCCCGGCGCGGGCAGCGGGTGGCCGTGGTCTCCGGCGGCGACCCCGGCGTCTTCGCCATGGCCACGGCGGTCCTGGAGGTGGCCGGGCAGGCGGAGTACGAGGACGTGCCCGTACGGGTCCTGCCGGGCGTGACCGCGGCCAACGCGGCGGCCGCCGCGGCCGGCGCCCCGCTCGGCCACGACTACGCCACCGTCTCCCTCTCGGACCGGCTCAAGCCGTGGGAGGTCATCGCGGAGCGGCTGCGCGCGGCCGCCGCGGCCGACCTGGTGCTCGCCCTGTACAACCCCGGCTCGCGCAGCCGTACATGGCAGGTGGCGCAGGCGCGCGAGCTGCTGCTGGAACTGCGCGCACCCCAGACCCCGGTGGTCGTCGCGCGCGACGTGGGCGGGCCGGAGCAGTCGGTGCGGATCGTCACGCTCGCCGAACTGGAGCCGTCCGAGGTCGACATGCGCACGATCCTGCTGATCGGCTCCTCGCAGACGCAGATCACCGAGCGGCCCGACGGGTCGCGGATCACGTGGACCCCGCGCCGCTACCCGTGACGGCGGCCTCGTACCTCTGACCGGGCCCGGAGTGCGAACCGCCTCCGGGCCCCGGGCCGTTCGTGGCCCCCGGCCCTTCGTGGCCCCGGGCCGGACCGCAGCCCCGGCCGGACCGCAGCCCCGGGCCGTCCGCGGCTCCGGGGCGACGCCTGAGCCCTACGCCGGATCGGCGTCGAGCCAGCGCAGCGCTTCGAGGACCGAGGTCGCCTGCGGTTGGCCCTCCGGGGCCGCCGGGCGGCGCACGACCAGGACCGGGATGCCCGCCTCGCGGGCGGCCGTGAGTTTGGGGGCGGTGGCCGAGCCGCCGCTGTCCTTGGTGACGAGCACGTCGATCCGGTGGCGGGCGAGCAGTGCGCGCTCGTCGGCGAGGGTGAACGGGCCCCGGTCCAGCAGCACTTCCAGGCGGGGCGGCACGGGACCGTCCGGCGGATCCACCGAGCGCACCAGGAACCAGGTGTCCGTCAGGTGCGCGAAGGTGTGCAGGCCCATCCGCCCGGTGGTCAGGAAGGCCCGGCCGCCGAGTGGGGGCAGCGCGGCGGCCGCCTCTTCCAGGGAGTCGGCGAACCGCCAGTCGTCGCCGGGGCCCGGGGTCCAGCCGGGCCGCCGCAGCGCCAGCGTCGGGACGCCCGTGAGCGCCTCCGCCTCGTCGGCGTTGAAGCTGATCCGTTCCGCGAACGGGTGGGTGGCGTCGACCACGTGCGTGACCTCGAAGCCGATGATCCAGCCCGCGAGTCCGGCGATGCCGCCGAAGCCGCCGATGCGGGTGTCGCCCGGCGGGAGGAGGGGGGCGGCGACCCGGCCCGCGAGCGAGGTCGTCACCCGGTACGAGGGGTGGTGCTCCAGTGCCTCCGCGAGGCGGCGGGCCTCGGTGGTGCCGCCGAGGATCAGGACGTGCCGGTCCGGCTCGCGCCCGGGTTCAGCAGACATGGCGGTCGCGCTCGGGGGAGTACAGGTGACTGTCCCGGAACTGCTCCGCCCCCAGCGTGCGGCCCACCAGGATGACGGCGGTGCGGACCAGGCCCGCCTCCTTCACCTGGGCGGCGATGTCGGCCAGGGTCCCGCGCAGGATCAGCTCGTCGGGGCGGCTGGCCATCGCCACGACCGCCACCGGGCACTCGGCCCCGTAGTGCGGCAGCAGCTCGTCGACGACCCGGTCCACGTAGCGGGTGGCCAGGTGCAGGACCAGCAGGGCGCCGCTGCGGCCCAGGGTGGCCAGGTCCTCGCCGGGCGGCATCGGGGTGGCCTGCTGGGCGATGCGGGTCAGGATCACCGTCTGGCCGACGGTGGGCACCGTCAGCTCCCGCTTGAGGGCGGCGGCCGCCGCGGCGAAGGCCGGTACGCCGGGGACGACCTCGTAGGGGATGCCGGCCGCGTCGAGCCGACGCATCTGCTCCGCCACGGCGCTGAAGACCGACGGGTCGCCGGAGTGCAGCCGTGCCACGTCCCGGCCCGCCGCGTGGGCCCGTACGCACTCGGCGATGATCTCGTCGAGGTTCAGCTGCGAGGTGTCGACGAGGCGGGCGTCCGCCGGGCACTCGGCGAGCAGCTCGCGCGGTACGAGGCTGCCCGCGTAGAGGCAGACCGGGGCGGCGGCCAGGGTCCGGGCACCGCGCACCGTGATCAGGTCGGCGGCGCCGGGGCCCGCTCCGATGAAGTACACGGTCATGTTCGATCCTTCTCCTTGGATGCGGTGGCCGGCTCGGCAGGCTTCGTCACCGACCACTGGGTGACCGGCATCGCCTGCCGCCAGCCCGTGAATCCGCCGACCGGCACGGCGTGCGCGACCGCGAGCTTCACCAGTTCGCCGCCGTGGCGGCGGTAGCGGTCGGTGAGGACCGCCTCCGATTCGAGGGTGACGGTGTTGACGACGAGGCGGCCGCCGGGGGCCAGCGCGGCCCAGGCCGCGTCCAGCAGGCCCGGCGCGGTGAGCCCGCCGCCGATGAACACCGCGTCGGGGGCCGGGAGTCCGTCGAGGGCCTGCGGCGCGGCGCAGACGACCACGCGCAGGCCCGGTACGCCGAGCGCCGCCGCGTTACGGGTGATCCGTGCGGCCCGCTCCGGTACGCGCTCCACCGCCACCGCCCGGCACGAGGGGTGGGTGCGCATCCACTCGATGCCGATGGAGCCGGAGCCGCCGCCGATGTCCCACAGCAGCTCGCCGGGGGCCGGGGCCAGCGCGCACAGGGTCGCGGCCCGGACGTGGCGCTTGGTGAGCTGCCCGTCGTGTTCGTACGCGCCGTCCGGCAGGCCGGGGGTCGCGCCGAGGCGCGGTGCGGCGTGGGCCGGGTCGCGGCGGCAGTCGAGGGCCACGACGTTCAGGGGGTCGCCGGGCGCGTGGTTCCAGCCGTCGGCCGTGCCCTCGTACGCGTCCTCGCGCTCGGACCCGAGCTGCTCCAGCACCCGCATCCGGCTCGGGCCGAAGCCCCGCTCTCGAAGCAGAGCAGCGATCTCGTTCGGGGTCGCCGCTCCGGCGCTGAGCACCAGCACCCGGCGCCCGTCGTGGAGCGCGGCCGCGAGCCGGGCCACCGGGCGGCCGACCACCGTGATCACCTCGGTGTCCTCCACCGGCCAGCCCAGGCGGGCGCAGGCGTACGACACGGACGACGGGTGCGGGTGGACCCGCAGCGACCGCGGCCCGAGCTCCTCGGCGAGGGCGCGGCCGATCCCGTAGAACATCGGATCGCCGCTGGCCAGCACCGCGATCCGGCGCCCCGCGTGCTCGGCCATCAGCTTCGGCACGGCCGGCCGCAGCGGGCTCGGCCAGGGCACCCGTTCACCGGCGCACTCCCCGGCCGGCAGCAGGTCCAGTTGCCGCGGCCCGCCGATCAGGACCTGGGCCGAGGACAGCGCGGACCGCGCGGCGGTGGTGAGCCCGGCCCAGCCGTCGGCGCCGAGGCCGACGACCGTCACGGTTCTGGGGGGCGGTGCGGAGCTCACGACGCGGTACCTCGGGGACGGGAAGGGGAAAGACGGCGGACCCGCAGCCTACTGGCCTGCGGATCCGGGGCCCGCGCCCACCCTCGCAACGCCCTCGCGACGCGCTCGCGACGCCCTCGCGACGCGCTCGCGACGCGCTCGCGGCACCTTGGCGGCACCTTCGCGGCGCCCCCGCGAGGCCAGGGTCTAACCTCGGTAACCCACCGCGACACGAGGGAGCCGCCATGCCCGGCTGGAACGCCCGCAAGATCCCCGACCAGAGCGGCCGGACCGCCGTCGTCACCGGGGCCAACAGCGGGATCGGCTACGTCACCGCCCGCGAGCTCGCGCGGCACGGCGCCTCGGTCGTACTGGCCTGCCGGAGTGCGGCGCGCGGGCGGGCGGCACTGGTCCGGCTGCGCACGGAAGTGCCGGGAGCCGAGGTGGAGTTCATACCGCTGGACCTCGCCGACCTGGCCTCCGTAAGGGAGTTCGCCGGCGCCTGCGGGCAGCGGCACGCCTCCCTGGACCTGCTGGTCAACAACGCCGGCGTGATGGCGCTCCCGTACGGGCGCACCGCCGACGGGTTCGAGACCCAGTTCGGGGTCAACCACCTCGGGCACTTCGCCCTCACCGGGCTGCTGCTGCCCAGGCTCCGGGCGGCCGCCCCCGGGGCCCGGATCGTCAACGTCTCCAGTGGCTTCCACGTGCTGGGGAGGATCGACGTCGAGGGCGGCGGCCTGGACGCGCTCTCCGCCGAGCACGGCTACCGCCGCTGGGTCGCCTACGGCCGCTCCAAGACCGCCAACCTGCTCTTCACGCACGAGCTGTCCCGCCGCTTCACCGCCGCCGGCTCCACGATCACCGCCGCCGCGGCCCACCCCGGTTACGCCTCCAGCAACCTGCACTCCGGAGCCTCGAAGGTGGAGGGCCCGACCCTCAACTCGCGCGTGGCGGCCCTCGGCAACGCGGTCGTCGCCCAGCCCACCTCCTCGGGCGCACTGCCCACCCTCTACGCGGCGACCGCGCCCGGGGTCGGGCAGGACGCGTTCATCGGCCCGCGGTTCGGCTGGCGCGGAGCGCCGGCGCCGTCCTGGCGGGCGAAGTGGACCCTCGACGACACGTCCGGAGAACTGCTCTGGGCGGCCTCCGAGAAGCTGACAGGAGTCTCGTACGCCTCCCTGCCGCGCTGATCCCGCCGGGGTCACCTCGCGCCCGCAGGGCACCCGGACCGTGCTCCGCCCCTGACGGGTCTGCCCGGCACGCCTCCCGCGCGGGCGCCCCCGGTATGAGTCCGTCCGCCCCCGGGTCGCCTCCGGGCGCCCCGGCTCGGGCCTGACCCGGGAGCCCCCCGCCCTGGAGACTCGGCGGCATGAGCGACGACGATACGGACAACCACCCAGACCCCCCCACGGCGCGTGGCGGGAGGGTCAGGCCGGTTCGGGGCGCAGGGAGCGCCAGATGTGCTCCGGGAGGTGGCGGGCGGCTTCGGTGAGGTCGATCTCGTAGGTGCTGGACAGCCAGCGGCGGGCGGCCTCGGTGAGCGGGCCCATGACCAGGACCTCGATCACGGGGGCCGGCAGCGGGGCGATCTCGCCGCGCTCCATGCGGACCCCCAGCCACTGCATGATGGCCGCGAACTTCTCCGCCTTGGCCGCGCCGATCTCCTCGGCGTGGGCCACCAGGTAGCCGGAGTAGGCGGAGGCGTGCAGGAACAGCGCGACGTCCCGGTGCTCCTGGGTGAAGGCCAGATAGGCCGCGACCCAGGAGCGCACTCCGGTGCGGGCGGTGCGGCACCGGGTGAGCGCGGCGACCATGTCGTCGCACAGCATGTCCATGCACCGGATGTAGAGCGCGGCCGCGAGGCCGTCGAAGCTGCCGAAGTGGTGGTAGAGGCTGCCGAGGCTGACCCCGCTGGCCGAGACGACCGCGTTCACCGTGAAGCCCTGCTGCCCGGACTCGGCGAACACCCGCAGCGCGGTGGTCAGGAGCAGGTCGACGGTGGCTTCGCCGCGTTGTTGCTTGGGAGTCATGCTGCGGTCCCGTCGGTGTGCGTGGTGCTGTCCGGAATCTGCGCCACCGAGCGTAGCAAGATCGCAGAACTGGAAGACCTTTCTAGAAAGATCCTTCGTGATGTGTCACGCCGGCAGGGGTCAGGGCCTGGTCGAGCGCTCGTACAGCGCGCGGGTGTCGTCGCCGAAGTAGACGCTGTACGAGGTCTCGTCGTCGCCGCCCCCGTCGCGGCCGCCGATCACCCCGATCAGCGTGCGGCCGTCGGTCAGCACCGGGCCGCCGCTGGTTCCGTTGGGGACGTCGGCGCAGTCCAGCCGCAGCTGCGTCGGGCCGGCGGAGCGGGCGGTGTTGCGGCACTCCAGCGGCTGCTCGGAGTAGTTGGGGTAGCCCACGAGGCGGGCGGGCGCGGGCAGTTCGGGCCGGAAGGCGATGGTCTCGGCCCCGGTGACGTCCTCCAGCCGCTGGCCGGGGTAGCCGGGCCGGCGCAGCCGGAGGAAGGCGATGTCGTGGTCGGGGTCCTGGTCCTCGGCCCAGCGCGGGTCCACGTCGATCCGGGTGGGCACCCAGACGCCGAACGGGGCCACTCCGTCGCGGTAGCCGGGGGCGAAGGCGAGGTTGGTGCGGAAGCCGCCGCCGTACACGCAGTGGGCGGCGGTGGCGATGAGGTCGCCGCCGGGGGAGTGGACCACTACGGCCGAGCAGTGGTGGTCGGGGTCGCCGTCGGAGCCGGGGGAGAAGAGCGCGCCGATCGCGGGCTCGGCGGGGGCGGGCCGGGCCTCCAGCGGATCGGAGGGCTGCCAGCCGGTGGTCCGCCAGTTCGCCGGGGCGCCGCCCCCGGTGAAGGCCTTGTCGTCCGTCGCCGCCTCCGGGTCCTCCCGGACGATCCCGTCCAGCACGGCGCCCGCGGTCTTGTCGGCGCGTTCGGGGTCCTGCTGGTAGGTGCCCCGGGCGCGATCCCCGTCGGCGCGGTTGGCGGCGATTCCGCGCAGCTCCCAGGCGGCGTACCCAAGGCCCGCGAGGACCAGCGTGCAGAGCAGGCCGAGGAGCACGGAGCCCCATGTGCTCCGCTCCCGCCCCCGTTCCCGCCCCCGTTCCCGTCCCCGCTTGCGCCCGTGAACCCTGCTGGCCATCCGCTGCTCCCACCCCGCTGACACGTCCGACTCCTCGTTCGATGGGGGGATGAGGGCGCGGGTTCCGCGAAGCGGACGTGGCCGTGCTCACAGCCGATCGGACTGACGTGTGCGCGTCATCCACGGGTCGTGCGGCGGCCACCCGACCGGCCTTCGCTCCAGGCGACGTGAGCACTCCCCACCTTGATCGACAGGAGCCAGGGTATGAGAGTGCGGAACCGGATGGCGGGCGCGGTGACCGCCGGACCGGCGGCCGTGGCCCTCGTGCTCGGCACCGCGGGGGGCGGGGGGGGGGGGGGGGGGGGGGCGCGGGCCACCCCACCCCCCCCCCCCCCCAAGGGGTTTTGTGTGTCGTTTCCCAAAACCCCACGTCCCAAAACACGGCAAAAACCCAAAAAAAGAGGAAAACAAAGAACCAA
>NZ_JBVHWW010000005.1:37582-156057 GCF_055563995.1 Streptomyces sp. NPDC029164
GGGGCTGGGGTGGTGTTGTGCGTTGTCGCGGCGGGGGGGGGGGGGGGGCGGCGGGCCCCCCCCCCGCCCCCCACGCCTCGATCGTCTCCGCCGACTGGTACTCGCTGCCCCAGGACCTGGCGACGGTGGTGCCGCGCGGCCGCTCAGCCCCCCGGGGCCCCAGATCCCAGATCCCAGATCCCAAGGAGCCCCGAACTCCCGGTTCCCCGCCCCTTGTTACCCGCACGGCGCTATGGTGCGGGCGGGGGCGACTGTACGAGGGGGGCGGGGCGACGATGCGTTTTCTGTTGGTCCACGGCACGGGGGTACGGCGCGAGCGGCACGACCGCCTCTTCGCCCTGGTCCGGGAGCGGCTGACGGCGAGATTCCCCGACGCGGCCGTCGAATCCTGCTACTGGGGCGACCGCTTCGGCGCGACCCTCGGCGCGGGCGGCCGGTCCGTTCCCGGGCTGCGGAGGCCGGGTCCGGACGCCGAGCCCGACCCCGTGGACGCCGAGACGGCCGAATGGGCGCTCCTCCTCGCCGACCCGCTGTGCGAGCTGCGCGTCCTCGCCGAGGCCGGCTGGGAGAGCCGGGACGGCGACGACGCCGAGGACGACGGCTTCGCGATGCCCGGGGTCCGGTCCGCCGGCGCCCGGGTGCTCGCGCTGCTGGCCGCGATGCCGCCCGCGCCGCCCCGGGCCGGGGACGAGCTCGGCGCGCTGCTGCACGGCACCGGGCTCGCCGCGGGCTTCGCCGCCGCCCTGGAATCCACCGCCCGCTCCGCCGAGGCGGCCCGGGCCGGGGAACGCGCCGCCGGCGAGCCGCAGGCCCGGGAGCTGGCCACCGCCCTCGCCCGGGCCGTGACCGCCGCCGCGCTGGCCCGCGCCGGAGCCGAGGCCGACTGCACCGGCGCCGAACGGGACCGCCTCGTCGAGCTGCTCACCACCCGCCTCGGCGGCGACGCCCGGGTGCCCGGCGCCCGCGCGGCCGCCGTCCTCGGCCGGCTCGCCCTGCGGGTCACCACCCAGCCGCTGCTCAACGCCTGGCGCGGCTCGCTCACCGTCGGCGCCACGCCCGCGCTCGGCGACATCCTGCGATACCAGGCCCGCGGCCACGACCTGCGCACGTTCCTGCACGCCCGGATCACCGCCGACCCGGTGCCGACCGTACTCATCGGTCACAGCCTCGGCGGGATCGCCCTGGTGGACCTCCTCGCCCTCGCCGCCGCCCGCGGCGAGGCCGTCCCCGGGGCGGAACTGCTCGTCACCGTCGGTTCCCAGGCCCCCTTCCTCCACGAGCTCGGCGCGCTGGCCGCGCTCGAACCGGGCGCGAAGCTCCCGTACGGCTTCCCGCGCTGGCTCAACGTCTACGACCGCCAGGACGTGCTCTCCTACCTCGCCGGGCCGGTCTTCCCCGGCGACCCGCGCGTCACCGACCACGAGGTCGGCAGCCGGCAGCCGTTCCCGGCCTGCCACAGCGCCTACTGGAAACAGGACTCCCTCTACGAGCGGATCGAACAGGCGGTGGCCGAGGCGGAGATCGGGTGACACCCGCCGACTTCCTGCCCCCGGCCCTCGGGCCGGGGCGCACCTTCGCGCTCGTCGCCGGGGTCGAGCGCTACGAGATCAGCCACCACTGGAACCTGCGCGGTCCGGCCCGCGACGCCCTGCGCTTCGCCCGCTGGCTGACCGGTCCCGCCGAAGTGCCGGCCGGCAACGTCCGGTTGCTGCTGTCCCCGCTCGACGCGCCGGACGACCTCGACTGGACGGACACGCCGGCCATGGCCGCGCTGCGGACGGCGCACCGCCCGGCGACCGAGGAGAACGTGAAAGCGGTGCTGCTCGACGAACTCCCGCAGTGCGACGGCGACCTGCTGTGGATCTTCTGGGCCGGACACGGCTACCTCGGCCCGCGCCAGGAGCTGATGCTGCCCTGCGCCGACGCCAGCCGCGGCCAGATCAGACACCTCAACCTCGACTCGGCGCTCCGCTGGTGGCGGACCGACCTGGTCAAACCGCGCCGCTTCCCGCTCCAGGCCGCCCTCGTGGACTCCTGCCGGGTCGACGCGCCCCGCGACGCCCGGTGGAACTTCGGCACCACCGACTACGGCGGCGGCAGTTCGGTGCCGGGCCGCCGCCAGTTCCGGCTCTACGCCTCCCGGGAGGGCGAGGCCGCGCAGAACGACGCCGAGCGCGGGGCCGGCCGCTTCACCGAGGCCCTGCTCGGCGAGATCGGGCACCGGTCCCTGCGGGAGAGCGTCAGCGGGCTGCCCGGCGCCGCCCTCAGCATCCACCGCGCCTTCCAGGAGCTGCGCGAGCGCGGCGAGGGCTGGCAGCTGCCGCAGTTCGTGGTGGACCGGGACTGGGACGCGTGCTCCTTCCTCGACGACGAGCTGCCCGGGCCCCGGCTGCCCCGGGCCGCCCGGCTCGACCAGCGCGCCTGGGACGGGCTCGGCGCGCTCTTCGAGGGCCGCGAACCGCCCCGCGGCGCGCACGAGGCCTACGCCTGGGCGTTCAAGGTGGCCGGCTGCGCCACCCCGGTGCGCGGCGGACTGCCGGGGGACAGCCTCCTGGAAGTGGTCCAGGACCTGGACGAGCGCCAGGGTGGGCGCGGCGGGATGCCGCTGGCCGTGCCCTTCGTACGGTTCCTCGCGGACCGGGCCGGCAAGGCGGGCGACGCGGCCTGGGCGGACCGGCTGACGGACTGGGTGCACGCCACCCGGGAGCGCCTCGGCCTGCCCGCGGTGCCCACGCCCCCGCCTCCGCCGCGCACGACGGTCGTGCACGTCCGGCTGGAGGCGCCGCCGGGCGGCGGCCCCGGCCACCTCGCCCGGATGTGGCTGCACGGCGAACGGGCCGAGCACATATGGGAGTCCGAGGACGCGCCGGTCCGGCTGGACGCGGTACGGGAGGAACTCGTACGGCAACTGGCCCTCATCGGGGCGACGCCGGGCGGCAGCGGGGAAGCCGGCCGGCGGACGTACGGCGCGGTGGACCGCATCGAGTTCCACGTGCCGTACGAGCTGCTGGACGCCGACTTCGACCAGTGGCCGGTGCCCCACGGCCCGGCCGGCCGGTCCCGCGCCCTCGGCCAGCTCCACCAGGTGGTCGTGCGCTGCCCGCAGGAGCGGGCCGACACCCGGGCCGCATGGCACACCTCCTGGCGGTGGCTGTGCGCCCAGGGCGGCCGGCACCGCGACGCCGTCCGGGTGGTGGCGGACACCGAGGTCACGGACGCGCTCGGGCTGGAACTCGCCGACGGGCCGGCGCCCGCCTGCGTCCTGGCGCACACGACGGCGGCGCCCCACGCCGGGCTGCTGGAAGCCGTACTCGAAGGCGGGGTCCCGGTCGCCGTGTGGCGGCGCGGGGGCGGCGTACCGGCGCCCGCGCTCCTCGACCTGCTCGCGCCGGCCGGGCCGGACGGCCGGCCCGACCCCGGCGCGCTCGACGTACTGGACCTGCCCGCACGCGTGTGGGCCGTGCGCCGGGCGGCCGCGAAGGCCGCCGCGCGCGCCCCGCGCGCGGCCGCGGGAGCCGCGAGCGCCCGTCAACCTCCCTCAGGGGGAGACCAGTTGGTGCTCCTGTGGGACGATCCCGACGACGTGCCGGGCCTCCGGTCCCTGGCCTGACCCCCGACCACTGACAGACCGCGACACGGACGATGGAGGCAGAGGCAGTGGCGAAGGACTGGTGGCTGTACCACGGGAGCGGCCCCGGCGCGGACCGGCGCACCCGCCTGGAGGCCGGATCCCCGCCGCCCTGGCGGGACTTCACCGGCACCCCCGACCCGGGATACGAGCCACCCGGGTGCGAGGGACCGGCCTGGGAGCGCACCTGGCGGCGCGGCGCGGGCTACGTACCCGACGAGGCGGAGAAGGACGTGGTCAACACGGCCCTGTACCTGCGCCGGCCGCTGCTCGTCACCGGGAAGCCCGGCGTCGGCAAGTCCACCCTCGCCTCCAGCATCGCCACGGACCTGGGCCTGGGCCCCGTACTGCACTGGCCGATCACCAGCCGGACCGTGCTGCGGGACGGGCTGTACCTGTACGACGCCATCGGGCGCCTCCAGGAGGCCGGGCTGGAACAGCTGCGCACGCCGGGCGCGCACCCCGCGACCCCAGCCGCCGTACCGCCCCCGGACCCGGCCGCCGCCCCCGCTTCCGCCCCGTCGATCTCCCGCTACCTGCGCCTCGGGCCGCTCGGCACCGCGCTGCTGCCCCAGGACCGGCCGCGCGTCCTGCTCGTCGACGAGATCGACAAGAGCGACATCGACCTGCCCGGCGACCTCCTCACCGTCTTCGAGGACGGCGGTTTCCTCATCCCCGAACTCGCCCGCCTCGCCCAGGAGGACCCCACCGTCGCCATCGGCACCGACGACGACCCCGAAGCCGCCGTGCGGATCACCCAGGGCCACGTCCAGTGCCGGTACTTCCCCGTCGTCGTCCTCACCAGCAACGGCGAACGCGACTTCCCGCCCGCCTTCCTGCGGCGCTGCGTCCGCCTCCACCTGGAGCCGCCCGGACCGGAGAAGCTCGCCCGCATCGTGCGCCGCCGGCTGGGCGTCGACATCGAGGCGGGCGAGGAGTACCAGGAGCTCGTCCAGAGCTTCCTCGACCGCGGCGAGGACGGGGACCTCGCCACCGACCAGCTCCTCAACGCCATCCAGCTGCGCCTCGCCGGAGCCTGGTCCGCCCCCGGGGACCGCGACCGCTTCCTCGCCACCGTCATGCAGCACCTGACCGGGCCCACGGCGTGATCGAGAGGCTGCTCGCCGCCTTCGCCGAGGGCGCCGAAGACGGCGGCCCGCGCACCGGCGTCGGCGTGGAGGAGATCGCCGACATCCTGTGGCTGGCGGCCCGGGTGGACCCCGCCGGGGCCCGCCCGCCCGGCGCGCCCGCCGTCGGCCCGACGGGCGAGCAGCCGCCGGTCCCCGAACCGGCCCCGCCCGAGGCCGGTCCCGACATCCTTCCGCCACCCGAACCGGACCGCCCGGACGAGGGCCCGCCCGCCGTCCAGCTCTTCCCGGCCTCCCCGCCCGACCCCGCCGGAATGCCGGCCGACACCGCCGGGGCCCGCCGGGGCTCGCCCGTACGGCTGCCCCGCGCCGCCTCCCTCGACGATCCCCTCGCCCTCATGCGCTCCCTGCGCCCCGTCGGCCGGCGCTCCATCGGCGGCCCCGGAGAGGAACTGGACGAGCAGCTCACCGTCGAGCGCAGCATCGAGCGGATGGTGGCGACCCCGGTCCTGCGGCCCGCCGAGAGCCGCTGGCTGGACCTGGCGCTGGTCGTCGACACGCACCACTCGATGCTGCTGTGGTCGGACCTCGTGGACGAACTCCGCGGCGTCCTGACCCGCAGCGGGGTCTTCCGCGACGTACGCACCTGGCAGCTGACGGGCACCGGCCCCGGCGCCGCCCCGATGCTCACGCGCGGCCGCGGCGGCCCGCCCCGCAACCCGCTGGAACTGGCCGACCCCGCGGGCCGCCGGCTGATCCTCGTACTCTCCGACACCGTGGCGGGCGGCTGGCGGGAGGCACCCGTGCAGGGCATGCTCCGGCACTGGTGCGCGCACAACGCCGTGGCCGTCCTGAACGTCCTGCCCGAACGGCTCTGGACGCGCGGCGCCGTCCGGCCCGTCCCCTTCGCCGTCCGCGCGGACCGGCCGGCGGCCGCCACCCGCTCCTGGCAGCAGGTCCCGGCCACCCGGCGGTCCGGCGCGGGCCGCCGCCGCGCCGCCGCGGCCGCCGCGGCCGTCGTGCCGGTGGTCGGCATCGCCTCGGGCAGCCTGGCCCGGCTGGTGCGCGTGGTCTCCGGCGACGGCCGGTGGCGGCGGCTGGCCTGCCTGCGGCTGGACGCCGAGCCGGGGGCCACGAGCACACCGGAGGATTCCGCCCCCGCCCGCGCCCGCAGCGCGCTGGAGGTGGTGGAACGCTTCCGGGCGAGCGCCTCCCCGACCGCGCAGCAGCTCGCCGCCCACCTGGCCGCCGTACCGCTGACCCTGCCGGTGATGACGCTGGTGCGGCGCTCCCTGCTGCGGGACTCGGAGCACGGCCACCTCGCGGAGGTCGCCCTCGGCGGGCTCTTCGCCCCCTGGGGGGGCGCCGAACAGGCCACCGAGGAAGTGGAGTTCGAGTTCCTGCCCGGGGTGCGGGAGGCCCTGCTCGGCTCGCAGCTGCGCGGGGACGTGGCCGCCGTGAGGGAGCTGGTACGCCGCCGCGTCTGGGAGTTCATGTCCCGCAACCGGCGGCCCGCACCCGACTTCACCGCCGTCCGGGTCACCCCGGGCGGGACCGGCCGCCGCACGGTGGCCGACGAGGCCCTGCCCTTCGCGGCCGGGCCGCCGCAGGAGCCGGGCCTGCGGGACCGGGTCGTACGCGTCCGCTACGACGCCATGCCGGAGCCCCAGGAGGTCGGCACCCTGCTGACGCCACGGCTGGTGCTCACGGTCGGCGACGCCCCGCTCTCCCGGGGCGCGGTCGCCTGGGTGCGGGCCGGTGCCCGGGAGGTCCCCTGCCGCCCGGTGTGGTGGGACGACGCACTGCCCCGGGTCTCCCTGCTGCTGGCCGACGAGGACCTGGCGGACCGGACCGTCCGGCCGGAGCCGTTGTCCTGGGCGGAGGCGGACACGGGGACCGCGCGGGTCCGCGTCGACGGTCGTACGGACCGGGGGGAGCCCGTCGCGCTGACGGGCGAGGCCGTCCCGAACGACGGCGCCCGCAACGGCGAGCTCGTCCGGCTCTCCGCCGAGCCCGAGAGCTGGACGCACTACCGCGGCGGCCCGGTCTCCCACGCCGGCGAGCTGGTCGGCGTCGTGCACGGGGTCTGGCCGGACCGCATGGTGTTCCTGTCGGGCCGCGCGCTGCGGGAACTGCCCGGCTTCCGGGAGGCCATGGCCGAGCACGAACAGGCGGGCGAGGCGGAGGACTCCGGTGTGTGCCTGGCGGTGCTGCCCGGTGACGACGGCGTGTACCCGATCGGAAGCTCGCCGGACGAGGAGGTGAGAGACCTCATGCTGCAGCTCATGGGGGACGCGGACGTCACCCTCCGGCTGGCCGGCTCCGGGGAGGGTACGCCGAGGCTCGTGCTGCTGAACGCGCCGGGAGCCCTCGGCAAGGCCGGCCGGCTGCTGTCCGAACTGCCCCGCGCCATGGCCCTGTTCGCGAGCCGCAGGAGGGACGGCAGGCCCTTCTCCCTCCGCGTGGCCGTGGCCGCGGGGCCCACGCGAGCCCTCTGGGCGGGGAGCCGCGTCAGCGCCTCGCCGACCGCGTCCGAGGCCGTCCGGCTCCTCCGCCGGGTGGACCGGACCGGGTCGACGCCGGGTCCCCTCGCCGTGGCCCTGTCCCACTCCCTGTACGAGGAACTCGCCGAGCTGGTCGGTCCCACGGCGGTGCGCACCCTCGTGCCGGCCGGCGGCGCGGCGGAGGGCTGGTTGTGCACCGGCGACCCCGTCGAACTGGGCCTCGCCCTGACGGAGGCCGGTGAGCTCCAGGGCGAGGGCATCGACTGGCCGGTCTGCGGCCACCGTTCCGCGCGGTCCCTGCCCACCCCGTGCACGGGGATCCGGCTGCCCGGGTACGACCGCTGTCTGGCCCATCTCGGGCCCGAGGAGGAGCACGTCTACCTGGGGACCCTCGGGCCGGGATCCCCGGTGGACTTCAGGGGCACCAGGTTCGGCCAGGGCCTGCTCCAGCGACTCCTGGCGGCACTGCGGGAATCGCCTTCGCACCCGGTCAGGCCGGGCCCGGCGGACTTCGACCGAGCGTTCTTCGTGGACGACTGGAACGACGGAGGGATCGAGTTCCTGGCCCGTGCCTCCTTCGTCCGAGCCGTGTTCTCCGGGCGGGCCGGGCTCGGGGGCTCCACCTTTGCCGGGCCGGTCTCCTTCGACGGCGCGGTCTTCCTCGGCGTCGGCGACTTCGACCGCAGCCGCTTCCACCGCGCGGCCGGTTTCCGTCGTACGGAGTTCCGGGGCCCGGCGGGTTTCGAAGACAGCACCTTCCTGGACGAGGTCTCCTTCGCCCGGGCGGTCCTGGAGGCATCCGCGGACCTGGACGGGATGCACGTGGCCGGGAGGTCGGACTTCTCCCGCGCCCTGTTCTGCGGCCCGACCGGCCTGAGCAGAGCGGGCTTCGCCGGACCCGTCTCCTTCGCGTCCGCGACATGGGAGCAGGGGCTGCTGTCCACCGGTGCGGTATTCGAAGGACCGGTGGACTTCGGGAAAGCCACGTTCCGGGGACGGGTCCGTTTCGAGGGACTGAGCCTGCAGACGAGCCCGTACGACGGTCTCACCGACCAGTACGGCCGCTGGGACACGCACCGGCGGCCGGACGGCACGTGGGACATCCGCCTGCTCGACGTCGGGGGGACGTGAGCCCCCCTGCCGGTCAGGGCCCGCTGTGCGAGGCCTCCAGCTGCCGCGGCGGGCGGCCGTCCGCCGCGGTGAGGGTCGCCTCGATCTCGTCCAGGGCGCGGCGGGCCGTCGCGATGCGGTCCCGTACGTCCGCGTCGGTCGGCGGCGGCCCCGGCTGCTTCAGGTCGCGGTGGGCCGCGTCCTCGATCTCGCGCGCCTCGTCGAGGGAGTTGAGGACGACCCCGATGAGGACGTTCACCAGCACGAAGGAGGCGAGCAGCGCGTAGGAGGCGTAGTAGATGATGCTGAGCCGGGAGATCTGCAGCCCCGCCCGGACGGCGTCGGTCAGGCCGTCGAGGGTGGTCAGCAGGAACAGCGTGAGCATCGCGCGGCCCACCGAACCGTAGTGCTGCGGGTCGGAGTCGGCGAAGCAGACCCAGCCGACCATGGCGTACACGTACAGCACCAGCGCGCCGACGAACAGGAAGCTGGCGGTCCCCGGCAGGCTGCGGCCGACCGCGATCAGCAGGATGCGCAGGTGCGGCAGGAAGCGCGCGGTGCGCAGGACGCGGGCCAGCCGCAGCATCCGCAGCAGGGTGGTGTTCTCCCGCACGAGCGGGACGAAGGCCGAGGCGACGACCGCGAGGTCGAAGAGGTTCCACGGGTCGCGGAAGAATGCTTTCGGCCGGTCCGCGCACGCGCCGATGCGCAGCAGCATCTCCAGGCTGAACAGGGCGAGGCAGCAGTTCTCCGCGGCCTCCAGCAGCTGCCGGTGGTCCGCGGCGAGGCCGCTGTACGTCTCCACGCCCATCAGAGCGGCGTTGAGCAGGATCGCGCAGAAGACGACCAACCCGAAGGCGGGGGCCTCCGTGGCCACCCGGCATCGGGCTGCCAGCTTCATCCGGCCGCGTCCGGCCGGCTTCGGGTCTCTCATCGTGCTCCTCGTGCTCTCGTCTGCACCGCGGGCGAACGGCGGCCCACCTCTCTAACGCCCCACAGCCGATCGGGTTTCATCATTTTGCGCACGCCAACGCGCCGACTCGTGCGGGTTGTCCGCCGATCCGGTCCGGGAACGCGCGGCTAGGCCAGCCCGCGCCGGAGCAGGGCGATCACCTCGGCGGCGTGCTCGTTGAGGTAGAAGTGGCCGCCGGGGAAGCGGTACAGCGAGAAGGGGCCGTCCGTGTGGTCGGCCCAGGCCGCGGCCTCCTCGGCGGTCACCTCGGGGTCGCTGTCCCCGGTGAGCACCGTGATCGGGGAGGTCAGGGCGGGGCCGGGGCGATGGCGGTAGGTCTCGGCGGCCTTGTAGTCGCCGCGGATCGCCGGGAGCACCGAGCGCAGCAGTTCGTCGTCGGCCAGGACCGCCGGATCCGTGCCGTTCATCGCCTTTATCCGGGCGAGCAGCTCGGCGTCGGGGGCGAGGTGGACCAGCTGGTTCGCGCGCGGCCGCGAGGGGGCCCGGCGCCCCGAGGCGAACAGCGCCACCGGTGCGGGATCGCCGGCCGCCTCCATCCGCCGCGCCACCTCGAAGGCCAGGGACGCGCCCAGGCTGTGCCCGAACAGCGCCACCGGCCGGTCGCACCACGGCCGCAGCTTCGCGACGACCCGGTCCGCGAGCTCGTGCAGATCGTCGACGCAGCGCTCGTGGCGGCGGTCCTGGCGGCCCGGATACTGCACGGCCACCACGTCGGCGTCCGGGGACAGGGCCCGCGACACCGGGAACCAGTAGCTCGCCGAGCCGCCCGCGTGCGGGAAGCAGAACAGCCGTACGGGGGCGTCCTCGGCGGGGTGGAAGCGGCGCAGCCAGGCGCTGGTCGCCGTCGGGGTCGAAGGGGTCAGGGTCGTACGGGTCATCGTCGGTCGGTGTCCTTTCGGGGGAGGTGGTTCCGGCTCACCGCGCGGTCCAGGTGCCCGGCGGACGCCAGCCGCGGGCGGGACCCCAGCCGGCCCGGGCCGGGGGCGGCGGGGTCTGCGCACCGCCGTCGCCCGGCAGCCGGGCGACGGCGGCGAGCAGCGCGAGGAGGACGGCGGCCAGTTCGGTGCCGTCCGGTGCGCCGCGCACGATCTTCACGTCCGGTTCGGCCCGCTCGCTCATCGGGCTCAGAACGGCGGGTTGCCGTGCTTGCGTTCGGGCAGCGGCACGTGCTTCGCCCGCAGGACCTCCAACGAGTCCGCCAGCACCTGCCGGGTGGCGGCCGGGTCGATGACGTCGTCGACGAGGCCGCGCTCGGCGGCGTAGTAGGGATGCATGAGTTCCTGCCGGTACTGCTTGACGCGCTGCGCGCGCACCGCCTCCGGGTCGTCCGAGGCGGCGATCTCCCGGCGGAAGACCACGCCCGCCGCACCCTCGGCGCCCATGACGGCGATCTCGTTCGTGGGCCACGCGAACGACAGGTCCGCGCCGATCGAGCGGGAGTCCATGACGATGTAGGCACCGCCGTACGCCTTGCGCAGGATCACCTGCACCCGGGGCACCGTGGCCGCGCAGTACGCGTACAGCAGTTTCGCGCCGTGCCGGATGACCCCGCCGTGCTCCTGGTCGCTGCCCGGCAGGAAGCCCGGCACGTCCACCAGCGTCACCAGCGGGATGCTGAAGGCGTCGCAGGTCTGCACGAAGCGGGCGGCCTTCTCCGAGGCGTGGATGTCCAGCACCCCGGCGAGCGAGGCGGGCTGGTTGGCGACGATGCCGACCACGTGCCCGTCCAGCCGGGCCAGCCCGCAGATGATGTTGGTCGCCCAGTGGGCGTGGACCTCGAAGAGATCGCCGTCGTCGACGATCTCCTCGATCACCGCGCGCATGTCGTACGAACGCGCCGGGTCGGCCGGGACCAGCTCGGACAGCGCCCCCGTCCGGCGGTCGGCCGGGTCGCCGGCGGGCACGGCGGGCGGCATCTCACGGTTGTTGGACGGCAGCAGCGACAGCAGGTGCCGTACCTCCTCCAGGCACTCCTCCTCGGTGTCGTAGAGGAAGGCGCTCGCGCCCGAGACGCAGGAGTGGACCTGCGCGCCGCCGAGATCGTCGTGGCTGATCCGCTCTCCGGTCACCGCCTGCACCACGTCGGGACCGGTGATGTACATCTGCGCGATGTCGCGCACCATGAACACGTAGTCCGTCAGCGCGGGCGAGTACGCCGCCCCGCCCGCGCACGGCCCCAGCATCACGCTGATCTGCGGAATCACCCCGGACGCCGCCACGTTGCGGCGGAAGATGCCGCCGTACCCGGCGAGCGCGGTGACCCCCTCCTGGATCCGGGCCCCCGCACCGTCGCTGAGCGACACCAGCGGGGCGCCGGCCGCCAGCGCGAGGTCCATCACCTTGTGGATCTTCTGCGCGTGGGCCTCGCCGAGCGAGCCGCCGAAGATCCGGAAGTCGTGCGCGTACACGAACACCCGGCGGCCCCCGACCTTGCCCCAGCCGGTCACCACGCCGTCGGTGTGCGGTCTGCGGTCCTCCAGGCCGAAACCGGTGGCCCGGTGCCGGCGCAACTGCTCGATCTCGCGGAAGGTGCCCGGATCGAAGAGCAGGTCGAGGCGCTCGCGCACGGTCAGCTTGCCGCGGGCGTGCTGCGCCTCGGAGGCGCTCGGGGACGGGCCCAGCTCGGCGGACTCCTTGATCGCTCCTAGTTCGGCCACTCGGACACCGACATCGGCAACTGTCATGCTCCACCCGTTTCCTCGGCCGTCGGGGCGCGCCGATGGCGGCCCTGGGCAGTGCCCGCCATTGAAGGCGGCCGGGGGGCGCGCGGAGAACACCGACCACCCCCCTGACCGGGATAGGGGTGCCGTCCGCGGGTCCCCGGAGCCGGCGGGCGCGGCCGCCGCGGGCCGCGCTGCCGGCGGGCGCAAGCGCCCCTTAAGGACGTCCGCGCAGGATCCGGGGGAATCGAGGTCCGCCATTCCACGGGCCCGCTGACCCGAGGGGATGCCGCGGATGTCACCGTCACGCTTCGCCACCTTCACCGAACTCCTCCGGGTTCGGGCGGCTGAACTCGCCGACGAGGACGTACACGTCTTCCTCCGCGACACGGCCGGCGGCGTGGAGGCCGAGCACCTCACCTACGGCGAACTGGACCGCGAGGGCAGACGGATCGGAGCCTGCCTGCGCGAACACGGGGCGACCGGACAGCCGGTGCTGCTGGTCTACTCCTCCACCGTCGAATTCCTCAAGGCGTTCACCGGCTGCCTCTACGCCGGCGCCATCGCGGTCCCCGTACCCATGCCGGGCGAGGCCGGCCGCGACAAGCGGCTCAACCGCACCACCGCGGTCCTCAAGGACACCGCCGCGAAGGTGGTCCTCACCGAGACGGCCGCAGCCCCCGAGGTCGCCCTGTGGCTCGCCCGCAACGCCGGCCCCGACGCGGTGTGCGTGGTCAGCGACGTGCCCGGCATCGGCGACGCCGACGCCTTCCAGCCCGTCAACGCCCGCCCCGACGACCTGGTGTTCCTCCAGTACACCTCGGGCTCCGTCTCCGAACCGCGCGGCGTGACCGTCTCGCACCGCAACCTCCTGGCCAACCAGGCCGCCCTGCAGAAGGCGCTGAGGACCACCCGCGAGGACGTCTTCGGAAGCTGGCTGCCCTACTTCCACGACATGGGACTGGTCGCCCACCTCCTGCACCCGGTGTGGCTCGGCAGCCACAGCGTCCAGGTCACCCCGCTGTCCTTCGTCAAGCGCCCGCTGCGCTGGCTCCAGGCCATCGACGCGTACGGCGTCACCGTCGGCGGCGGCCCCAACTTCTCCTACGACCTGTGCGTACGCCGCGTGAAGGACGAGCAGATCGCCGCGCTCGACCTGTCCCGCTGGCGGCTGGCCCTCAACGGCGCCGAACCCGTACGCCCCGAGAGCCTCGACGAGTTCGCCGAGCGGTTCGCCCCGGCCGGCTTCCGCCCCGAGGCCCTCTACCCCTGCTACGGACTGGCCGAGGCGACCCTCGTCGTCTCCGGCGGGGTCCCCGGCACCCCGCACGTCCGCAGGGACTTCGACCGGACCGCCCTCCAGCGCGACCAGGTGCTCCGCGCCGGATCCGGACAGAACGTCAAGACCCTGATCGGCTGCGGCACCCCGGCCGACGTGGAGGTCCGCATCGTCGACCCCCTGACCCACCGCGAACTGCCGGCCGGCGCCGTCGGCGAGATCTGGCTGCGCGGCTACAGCGTGGCCCGCGGCTACTGGCGGCGGCCCACCGAGACCGCCCACACCTTCCTCGCCAGCCTCAACGGCGAGGAGAGCAACTTCCTGCGCACCGGCGACCTGGGCATGCTCGAAGAGGGCGAACTGTTCGTCACCGGGCGGCTCAAGGAAGTCATCATCATCAACGGCCGCAACGTGTACCCCCAGGACATCGAATGGGCCGCCCGGACCGTCAGCCCCGCGCTGACCTTCGGCGCCGGGGCCGCGTTCTCCGTGGACGCCGGCGGCGAGCAGCTCGTCCTCGTCCAGGAGGTGCGCGGGGCGGGCAGCGCCGAACTGCGCACCGTCGCCCAGCGGATGCAGGCCCTGATCGGCAAGGAGTTCGAGATCCCGGCCGGCAACGTGCTCCTGGTGCGCCCCGGCACCGTACGCCGCACCAGCAGCGGCAAGGTCCAGCGCACCCTGATGCGCAAGCTCTTCCTCGACGGCGTCCTGCGCGGCGAGTACGAGGTGCTGACCCCGGACGTGTACGCGCTGGCCCGCGCCGAGGACGTGCTGTTCGGGGAGGACCTGCTGCGGCCGGAAGGAGCCGACGGAGGAAGACGGTGGTGACGTCGCTCCTCGGCGACCAGGCAGCGGCCCAGCGGCGCGAGAGGACCGTCCGGGCCCGGGTGGCCGAGCTGGAGTCGCTGTTCGGCGACCCCTCGGACCCGGCCAACCCGGTCGGCTACACCGCGCTGCTGGAGGCCGACCGGGCCGCGGTGCCCTTCGCCGCCGGCGAGGCGCTGCTCGACGGGTTCGGCATCACCGACGAGTACATTCCGCGCGCCCTGGGCGGGCGGCTCGACGGGATGGACACCCTGGTCAGGATCATGCGCCCGGTCTTCCGCCGGGACGTGGGCCTGGCCATGGGCCACGGCATGACCACCTTCATGGCGGCTTCCGACGTCTGGACCGCCGGGAGCTCCCGGCAGCGGCACTGGCTCGCGGGGCTGCTGCGCGACGGCGGCAAGGCGGCCATCGCGCAGCACGAGACCGCCCACAGCAACGACTACGTACGCAGTCAGGTCACCGCCCGCCGCAGCGGCGACGGCTATCTGATCAGCGGCGGCAAGCCCATGGTCAACGACCTGGAGCGGGCCGGGGCGCTCGTGCTGTTCTGCCGTACCGACCCGGCCCCCGGCAGCCGCAGCCACTCGGTGCTCCTGCTGGAACCCGGGCAGCTGACGGACGCACGGGCCGCGGTGACGGCCCGCCGAACCCCCGTCGGGCTGCGCGGCTGCCGGTTCGCCGGGATCGAGTTCGACGACTGTCCGGTGCCCGCCTCCGCCCTGCTCGGCCCGGAGGGCAGCGGAATCACGACCGCCCTGCGGTCCTTCCAGATCAGCCGGACCGTGATCGCCGCGACGGCCGTCGCGGCCCTCGACACCAGCCTGCGCACCGCCGTCCGCTTCGACCGGGAGCGCTCCGGCGGCTGGCAGTCGGGCGGCCGCGGTGACGGCGGCCGCACCGGCGCGGCGCTCAGCAACGCCTTCGTCAACCTCCTGCTGTACGACGCCCTCGCCGTCGTCGCCACCCGGGCCCTGCACCTGCTGCCCGCCGAGACCAGCGTCTACTCGGCGGCGCTCAAGTACCTGCTGCCCCGCGTGCTCACCGAGACCATGTACGACCTGTCCATCGTGCTCGGCTCCGGCTTCTACACCCGCGAGGGCACCCTCGGCATCTTCCAGAAGCACGTCAGGGACGTACCGGTGCTCAGCCTCGGCCACGCCGGGACCGTCGCCTGCCAGGCCACCGTCATCCCGCAGATGCCGCGGCTGGCGAGGGCGTCCTGGTTCGTCGAGGACGAGGCGCCCGCCGCGCTGTTCCGGCTGCAGGGCGACCTGCCGCCGCTGCGGACCGACCGGCTCAGCCTCGCGTGCGGCCGGGACTCCCTCAGCGCGACCATGCTCGCCGTCAGCGCGGGCATCGACGGCACCGGCCCCGTCGAGAGCGCCCTGCGCACGCTCGCCGGGCAGCTCGTCGAGGAGTTCCGCGACGTACGGGCCCGGGTGCTGCGACTGGACGCGGCCGGCACGGCGGCCACCGCCCAGCCCGCGAAGTTCGCCCTCATGGACCGGTACGCGCTGCTGCTCGCCGCGGCCGCCGTGCTGGGGCTGTGGGACCAGGGCCGCTACGGCCCCGACCCGTTCCTCGCCGACCCGTCCTGGGCCGCCGCCGCACTCCACCGCATCGCCCGGCGGCTGGGCACGCGCGTCGCCGACCTGCCGGCGGAGTGCGAGACCCGGATCCGGCACGAGGTCCAGCTCCGCTTCAGCACCCAGATCAGCTACGACCTCTATTCCACGCCCATCCCCGGCTGGCCGGTCGCCCGGCCGGCCGGCGGACGCGCCGTACGCACTGAAGGAGTCCCACGATGACCGTTCCCACCGCTCGGCCCGCCGCGGCCATCGACGGCGCGCTGCCGCACGAGTGGCTGTACGCCCGGCTCTCGCTCTACCTGCGGCGCGCACCCGAGACCATCGACCCGGGCGTGCCGCTCGCCGAGTACGGCATGGACTCGGTGGCGGCGCTGAGCCTGTGCGGCGACCTGGAGGACGAGTTCGGCCTGGAGGTGGAGCCCACCCTGCTGTGGGACCACCCCACCGTGACCAGCCTGGCCGGCTACCTGTCCACGGTGCTCCCGGCCGCCTCGCCGGACGCGCGGGGCCGGCACTGATGGGGGACGTCGCCGTCGTCGGGATCGACTGCGCGTTCCCCGGGGCGGCGGGCGTGCAGGCGTACTGGGACCTGCTGATGCGCGGCGGCGACGGCATCGGCCCCGTGCCCGCGCAGCGCTGGGAGGCCAGGGACTTCCCCGCCGTCAGCGGCAGCGGCGGTTTCATCGACGACGCCGATGTCTTCGACAGCGACTTCTTCTCCGTCACCCCGCGCGAGGCCGCCGCGATGGACCCGCACCACCGGCTCCTGCTGCCCTGCGCCTGGCGGGCGCTGGAGGACTCGGGCCGCGCCCCCGGCGACCTCGCGGGCACCGAGACCGGGGTGTTCGTCGGCGTGATGGGCGGCGAATGGGGCCGCCTCACCATGAGCGACCTCGCCCGCGTCACCCCGCTGCTCGGCGCCGGCAGCAGCGCCGGCATGGCGGCCAACCGGATCTCCTACCACTTCAACTTCACCGGACCGAGCCTCGCCGTCGACACGGCCTGCTCGTCCTCGCTCGTCGCCGTCCACCTCGCCGCCGGCTCCCTGCTGACCGGGGAGTGCGACACCGCCCTGGCCGGCGGGGTCAACATCGTGCTCTCGCCCTCCCTGGGCATGGTCTACGGCCAGCTGGGCCTGGCCGCCTCCGACGGACGCTGCAAGCCCTTCAGCGCCGACGCCGACGGGATCGGACGCAGCGACGGCGTGGGCCTCGTGGTGCTGCGCCGGCTGGAGGACGCCCTCGCCGACGGACAGCGGATCTACGCCGTCCTGCGCGGCAGCGCCGTCAACCAGGACGGCCGCAGCAACGGGGTGATCGCCCCCAACCGCTGGTCGCAGCAGCGGGTGCTGGACTCCGCGTACCGGCGCGCCGGGGTCACCCCCGACCGGGTCGCCTTCGTGGAAGCGCACGGCACCGGGACCGTACTCGGCGACGCCATCGAGTGCGCGGCGCTCGGCGCGGTCCACGGGGTCCCGCGCGAGACCCCCTGCGCGATCGGCTCCGTGAAGGGCAACCTAGGCCACACCGAGGGCGCGGCGGGCATCGCCGGCCTCATCAAGACCGTGCTGGCCCTGCACCACCGGATCGTCCCCGCCAGCCTGTTCGCCGACCGCGAGAACCCGCGGCTGCGGCTCGGCGAACGCGGCATGCGGCTGCTGAAGTCCCCGATGCGGCTGCCGCGCGGGGAGAGCCTCGCCGGCGTCAGCAGCTTCGGCATGGGCGGCACGAACGCCCACGCCGTGCTCGGCTCGGCGCCCCGGATCCCGCTCGCCCCGGGAGCCCGTACGGGCGGGGCACGCGACGCACGCGACGCCGTCGGCGTCTTCACCGTCAGCGGCGACACGCCCGAGGCGCTGCGCCGCAACCTCGCCGCGCAGGCCGAGGCGGTGGCCAGGCGGCCGCGCGGCGGCGCGGCGGCCCTGTGCTGGAGCAGCAACCGGATCAAGACCGGCCTGCCGCACCGGTTCGCGGTCCCCGTGCGCGACACCGACGAGCTCGTGGCCGCACTGCGCCGCGCGGCGGGCCCGCAGGACGTGGCCGGGAGCGGCGGGCGCCCGTGGGGCAGGCCGGTCGTGGCCTTCCTCTTCACCGGCCAGGGCAGCGAGTTCCCCGGCATGACGGCCGGGCTCCACCGCGACTCCCCGGCCTACCGGCGCCATCTCGCCGAGGCCGACGAGGCGCTCGCCGCGCACCTCGGCACGTCGGTGCGCGAGCTGATCCTCAGCGGCGACGAACGGGTGCACCGGCCCGAGTGCGCGCAGCCGGCGCTGTTCGCCGTCGGCTACGCGCTGGCCCGTACCCTCATCTCGCTCGGGATCACCCCGGCGGCCGTCCTCGGCCACAGCCTGGGCGAGTACGCCGCGGCCGTGATCGCCGGGGCCCTCTCCCTCGACGAGGCCGCCCGGCTGGTGGTCCGGCGCGGCGCGCTGATGGGCGAACTGCCCGCGGGCGGCGCCATGATGGCCGCCGGCACCGGCCCCGAGGAGCTCGCCGAGCTGCTGGCGGGAGAGCCGGGCACGGTCCTGGCCGCGCTCAACGGCCCCGCGGACACCGTGGTCTCCGGACCGCTGGAGGCACTGGAGCGGATCGGACGGGCGCTCACGGGCCGCGGCGTACGGGTCGAACCGCTGCCCGTCTCCCACGCCTTCCACTCGCCCCTGATGGCCCCGGCCGCCGCCGGCCTGCGCACCGAGTCGGTGCGCTGCGGGCCGCCCACCGTGCCGGTGGCCTCGACCCGGCACGGCCGGATGCTGCGCCACGAGCTCATGGACGCCGGCTACTGGGCCGACCAGATCGAGGAGCCCGTGCTCATGGACACCGCGCTCGGCGCCCTCGTCGCCGACGTGGCCCCCACCCATCTGATCGAGATCGGGCCGCGCGGCACGCTCCTGCAGATCGCCGCCCGCGGCGGTCGCGCGGCGGCGGCGGAGCTCCTGCACCCCGCCCCGGGCGCCGGGGCCACGGGGAGGGAGCTCGCGGAGACCGTCGCCGCCCTGTACCGGGGCGGGCTGGACCCCCTCTGGGAGGAGCTGTACGCACCGGGGCACCGGGTCGTCGAAGCGCTGAGCCCGTACGTCTTCTCGTCGGCGCAGCGCCACTGGGACCGGCAGGCACTCGTGCACACCGCCCCGCCCCAGCCCGCCGGGCCCGTCGCCGTTCCCCCCGTCACCGTCCCGCCGGTCGCCGAGCCTTCCGGGGCCGGGGCCGGCGGGGCCGGGGACCACGCCGACGATCCGGTGCTGCTCGCGGTCGTCCAGGCCGTCACCGAGGTCGGCGGCTACCCCCCGGAACGCGTGGTGCGCGAGGCCCGCTTCTACGAGGACCTCGGCTTCGACTCGGTGATGATCATGCAGCTGAAGAACCAGGTGGAGGCCAGGCTGCCACGGGTCGGCGAGGTCTCCGTCCAGCAGATGCTGCCCGCGCTGCGCTCGGTCGGCTCGCTGGCCGCCTTCCTCGACGACATGCTCCTGGCGAGGTCGGCATGACGCGGGCGGCGGACGCGGCGGACGCGGCGGACGCGGCGGACCGCGCCACGGTCTACCTCGCGGCGACCGGTACGGCGCTGCCCGGCGACCCGGTGGACAACACCGCGCTCGGTGCGCTGCTGGGCGTGAGCGAGGAGTGGATCGACCTCTTCGTCGGCACCAGGACCCGGCACTTCGGCTGGGACCCGGTCACCGGAGAGGTCCGCGGCTCGCTCGCCGACCTGTGCGCCGAGGCCGGCGCCCAGGCCATGAGCACGGCGGGACTGGCCCCCGCCGACATCGAGTTCGTGGTGCTCGCGACCGCGACCCCCGACCTGCTCCTGCCGACCACCGCGAGCGAGGTCGCCGACCGCCTGGGCCTCGACCACCTGCCGGTCTACCAGATCCAGGCGGGCTGCTCCGGCGCCGTCCAGGCCCTCGACCTGGGCCGCACCCTGATCCTCGGCGGCCGCCGGGCCGGCCTGATCCTCGGCGGGGACGTCACGCACCGGTTCCTGTCGCCGCGCCGGGACACCGCCCGGATGCCCACCGAGGAACTGGTCAACTACGTCCTCTTCGGGGACGGGGCCGGCGCCGCCGTCCTCACGGACGAGCCCGAGGGCGAGCGGGTCGCCGTACGGGCCGTGCTGAACTCCTGGACCGGGCAGGGCCGTCCGCCCGGCCAGCTCCTGGACTGGTACGGCACCACCGACCGCGACTCGGGGCGGCGGATGCTGGCCGAGGACTACAAGGCGATCGAGGAGCACGTGCCGAAGATCTCCGTGGAGATCCTCTGGGAGCTGCTCGGGGGACTCGGATGGAGCCTCGACGACATCGGCTTCCTGCTGCCGCCCCAGCTGTCCGAGCGGATGACCGCGCGCATCGTCGAGCGGCTGCCGGCCGGCCCCGCCCGGGAGGTCTCCTGCGTGTCCGAGACGGGCAACACGGGCAACGCCCTGCCCTTCCTGCAACTCGAGCGGCTGCTCCCGCAGTTCGCCGCCGGGGACCGGGCGCTGGCCCTGTGCGTGGAGTCCAGCAGGTGGATCCGGGCCGGGTTCGCGCTGGAGAAGGTGTGAGGCGGCGATGACGAGCGGACTGGACCGGCTGCGCGAACTGCGTGCGCAGGGCGTGCTGGAGAAGGCGTACGACCAGGTACCCGGGCTGCTCGCGCTGGAGAGCGGGCCGGGCGGACCCCGGGCCGGGTCGGGGACGACCGGAGGGGCGGTGCCCGCGGCGGCGGCCGGCCGGCTGCTCGGCGGACTCGACGCCGACGCCGTGCTGGCCCACCACCCGCGGACCCCCGTCGTGACGGTGGCGGTCACCGGCCAGTCCACCGTCGGCCACGTCATCGACCCGCTCCGGGGCGAACTGGCCCGCCACGGAATGCTGCTGAGGCCGGTTCTCGGCGAACACGGCACCTACCTGCGCGACCTGACCGACCCCGGCAGCGAGCTGTGGACGGCCCGGCCGGACCTCACCCTGTGCCTGCTGGACGCCGAGACCGTCTTCGCCCAGGTCCCCGCGGTGTGGCGGCCCGAGGACGTGGAACGCGCGGCCGAGGAGGTGCTGGGCCGGTGCGCCGCGCTGGCCGAAGCGGCCCCCGGGACCCTGGTGCTCAACACCGTCCCGCTGCCGCGCGGCCACAGCCATCAGCTGATCGACCACCGCTCCCGGGCCCTCCTGGGGGCGGTGTGGCGGGAGTTCAACGCCCGGCTGCTGCGGCTCACCGAGTCCGATCCCGGCGGCCGGCTCGTGGTGATCGACCTGGACCCGCTGATCGGAGAGGGCGGCCCGGTCACCGACCCCCGGCTGGCCGGCCACGCCAAGGTCCGGCTCGGTGCGGAACTCCTCGCCGCCTACGCCCGCGAGGTCGGACACCTGGCCCGCGCGCTGGCCGGCCGGGTCCGCAAGTGCCTGGTGCTCGACCTCGACAACACCCTGTGGGACGGGGTGCTCGGCGAGGAGGGGCCCGAGGGCATCGCGGCGGCCGGCACCCTGCGCGGGGAGGCCTTCGGGACCTTCCAGAAGTGCGTCAAACAGCTCGGCTCCCAAGGCGTGCTCCTCGCGGTCAGCAGCAAGAACGACGAGGGCCCGGTCCTGCGGGCGCTGAACACCCACCCCGATCTGGTGCTGCGCGAGGGCGACTTCGTACGGATCAACGCCAACTGGGAGCCCAAGGACGCCAATCTGGCCGACATCGCCCGAGAACTGGACCTCGGCACGGACGCCCTCGTCTTCGCCGACGACTCACCGGCCGAGCGCGCGCAGGTACGGCACGGGACGCCCGACGTGGCCGTCGTGGCGCTCGACGGGGAACCCGCGCTGCACGTGACCCGGCTGCTGGCCGACGGCTGGTTCGACACCCCGCGGCTGACCGACGAGGACCGGGCCCGGACCGGCGAGTACCACCGGCAGCGCGAGCGCCGGGCGCTGCACGCCGGTTCGGCCTCGCACGAGGAGTTCCTGCGGGCACTGGAGGTCCGGGTCGGGCTCGCCCCGCCCCGCCCGCACGAGTTCGCCCGGATGTCCCAGCTGACCCTGCGCACCCACCAGTTCAACCTGGCCGGCGGGGGCCACCCGGAGTCCGAGCTGGCCGTGCTGGCCGCCGACCCGGCCCGGCTGCTGCTCGCCGCCCGCAGCGCGGACCGGTTCGGCGACAACGGCCTGGTCGGAGCGGTGCTCGGGACCGTCACGGAAGGCGTGCTGCACCTGGACAACATGTGGCTCAGCTGCCGGGTGCTCGCCCGCGGTGTCGAACAGGCCTGTCTCGCGGTGCTGCTGGACCGGGCCCGCGCGCTCGGGCTGTCCGGGGTGACGGCCCGGTACGTCCCCACCGCGCGCAACCACCGCGCCCGCGGCCTCTACCCCTCCTGCGGCTTCACGCGGACGGGGACCGGCGGGCCGGCGGACGCGGCGGTGGAGTTCCACCACGACCTGGCGCGGGTACCGGACGTACCCGCGCACGTGCGCATCACCGAAACCCCGGGGGGAAGGGGAAGCGATGAGCCTCGATAGCCTCGACGAGTTCCTGCGGACGGTCCGCGACGACCTTGGCCTGGACATCGCGATTCCCGAGGGCGCGGACACCGCACTGGTGGACCTGCCCGGCTGGGACTCACTGAACCTGCTTCGCCTGGTGGCCCTCCTGGAGGAATCCGGCCACCGGGTACCGGTACACCGTCTGCTGGAGGCGCACCGCTTCCGGGAGATCCACACCCTCGTGAAGGAGTACGGATGACTGCCCCGGGCAGCCCCTCGCTCGGCCCCCCGCTCGGCGAGCCCGTCGCCGTGGTGCCGGGAGGCGACTCGTGGGACCGGGTACGGGAGGACCTCGCCACCCACGGGACGGCGCTGGTCTACGCGTGGCTGAGGGACCTGGAGCCGCGCGTGCCGTCCGGCGACGGGCTGCGCGAGCTGCTCGGCCGGGACTGGACGCGCTACCTCGACCTGACGCACGCCGATGTCCGCGGCCGCTACACCGCCTCCCGGATGCTCCTGAAGTACGCGGCGAGCGCGGTGCTCGACAGCGATCCCGCGGACCTGGAACTGGCCTACGGACCGACCGGACGCCCGTACCTGCGCGGCTGCGACCAGATCGACATCAGCCTCAGCCACACCGAGGACCTGCTGCTCGTCGGGCTGACGACCACCGGCCTCATCGGGGTGGACGCGGAGCGGGCCGACCGCGAGATGCACGCCGGCGGGCTGGGCCGGCACATCTGCACGCCGTACGAGTCGGTGCTGCTGTCCGGGATGCCGGAGGCGGAGCGCAACGACGCGCTCGTGCGGCTGTGGACCCTCAAGGAGGCCTACAGCAAGGCCATCGGCCAGGGCATGCAGTTCCGGTTCACGGAGTTCGGGTTCGGTCCGGACGGCAGGGCCGTGCGGGTCCAGCGGCCGGACGGGACCGCGGGGACCGGGGACGAGTGGATCTTCCGTACGTTCCCGGTCGCCGACGGCTACGTCGTCAGTGCCGCGGTGTACGACGCGGGCTTCGGCCGGCTCCAGGACGCCCACGTCACCACGATGCTCGACCAGGACTGCGTGGACGCGATCACGGAGGCGCTCGACGAGACGGTGCGGGAGGAGAGGGCGTACGAGGAGGGGGCGAACGGCGGGGAGCCGTACGGCGGGGACGGCGGCCGCTGAGACCACGTCGCCGGGATCACGACAGGGAGGGGACCGACCCCCCGGAGAGCATTTCCTGCCGGGCCGCGTTGTAGCCCGCCTGGAAGCGGCTGGTGGCCTCCAGCTCCTCGGTGATCTCGGCGATGTGGCGGCGGCAGGTGCGCACGGACATGCCGAGCCGGCGCGCGACCATCTCGTCCTTGTACCCCTTGGTCATCAGCCGGATGATCGACCACTTGAGCTCGTCCGAGGAGGCCGGGGAGCGTTGGGAGTCGACGACGTAGGGGGACGCGCCGTCCCACAGGTACTCGAAGACGGAGCACAGGAACGCCACGAGCGTGGGCTCGCGGACGATCGCCGCACCGGGCGCGCTGTCGCCGTGGGTGCGTTCCGGCAGGAAGACGACCTCCCGGTCGTAGATGATCAGCCGGTCGATGACTTCGTCCGCGGTGCGGATCTCCGCGCCCTGTTCGCTGACCTCGCGGACGTAGGAGCGGGTGGGCAGGTCATTGCGGGCGGTGTGCTGATAGATCGTCCGAATCCGGACGCCGCGGGAGAGGGTGGACAGGGCCGAGTCCTTGGCCTTCGCGAGCAGATCCGCCGGGCGTGCGCCGCCGGGCTGGACGGTGAGCAGCTCGCTCTTGCAGTTCTGGCTCAGGTGGTCGAGCATCGCCTGGATCCGGGAGACGTCGGTGATGACGTCGAAGGCCTCCAGCCGGTTGCGCAGGCGGCGCCCCTCGAAGTACAGGGGTGTCAGGGACAGCAGCTTGGCCCGGACGTCGGTGACCGCCTGCTGCAGGTCGCGTATGTGCCGTTCGGCGGGCCCCACCAGGGAGGCGGCCGCGACATCGGGTGTGACGGGGGTGAGCTCGCTGGCGTTCCCCGGCATGGACTGCAACAGACGCACCCCGGCCAGCACCTGTTCCACCCGTACGACCTCTTCGGACGTCAGTGACAGCTGCTCGGCGATCTGATCGCGTACGAAGCGGCCGCGCTGGACCGCGAGACCGTACGCGGTGGCGCTGACGTCGTCCAGCTCGGCGAACCCTGAATCCGAGCCCTCCCCAGTAAACATGCCAGCCCCCGCTGATCGGTGTAATTGCTGCCACGTAACTTTACGCCAACGTACCGCCCTTGGCGTGGCTGATCGAGATCAAGCAGTCTGTTCGCATCACCCGGAGCCACTGAGTCGGAAGTGTCCGGCGGTGCGGGTGGAGTGGAACTCGATCTTCGACTGGGGGAAGTCGTGAGAACTATTTCCGTTAAGGTATCTTCGATTTACTTGACTGTGGTGACGAGTGTGGTATTAGCGCTGGGAGTTCAGGCCACGGCGGGCCCGGTGGTGTCGAACGCGTCCGCCGACTCCCTGATCACCGTCGCGCTCGACGGGGGCACCCCTGAGGTGGGTGTCGTACCGGACGACGACCGATGGGGATGACCGACCTCCCCGGCTAGTGGTTCAGAAGGCGCTCCCCGCACGGCAGATGCGGGGAGCGCCTCTCCGTACCGGAGCGCCCACGGCGGCGAGCCGGACAGCAGGCACCGCTATGGCACTCAGCAGTACGCCGTTCTCCGCCGACCAGCGGCCGCTGAACGAGGTCGGCCCGGCCGGGGAGAGTGTGGAGGGATCCGGCAACAGCCGGGCGTGGAAGGTCTCCTGCCCGGGATCCACGCTCACCAGGGCGTCGGTGAAGTCGAGTTCCTGGCCCGTGAGCGGGAACCAGGTCTTGTAGACGGCCTCCTTGATGCTGAAGAGCAGCCGGTCCCACGCCACCTCGGGCGCCGCCCGCCCCAGCTCCCGCACGAGACGGAGCTCGTCGGGCAGGGCGATCGAGTCGAGAACCCCTTCCGGCATGGGGGCGTTGGGCTCCGCGTCGACTCCCACGGAGGCGAACTCGGCGCTCCGGGCGAGTGCCACACCCCGGAAACCGGCGCAGTGGGTCATGGATCCCACGACCGAAGGCGCCCACTGCGGGACACCGCGCCGGCCCGGCACCACGGGAGCGGGCGGCAGGCCCAGCTGTCCCATGGCGCGACGGGCGCACCACCTGACGGTCCCGAACTCCAGCCGCCGCTTGGGTACGGCGTTGCGGATCAGGCGCTCCTCCTCGGGGTAGAGGAAGACGTCGGCAGGGTCGGTGGTGGCTTCGGCGGTCGCGACGTTCGCGGGCAGGAGCTTTGTGAGCACGGCATTCCCTCGGGTCGCTGTTTCGGTCTGACAGCTCCCACGCTCGCTCTGTCGCCCCGCCACGACCAGGAACGAAGTCCCAGGTCAACCGGACTGACCCGGAGTAACCCCGGTTCTCTCCCAGGCTGCTGCCATCCACCGGGCCGTGCAACCGGCGCCTGCGGGGGCACTGCCGGGTGACCGGGCGGGCATTGTCATCTCCCTGTCATGTGCCCGAACAGGGGTTCGTTCTCGTCAATTGAGGGGTAGGGAAGGGGTGTTCATGCCGCCTCCGACCGTGCAGACTCACGGAATGCCGCACGGAAACCTCATGGGTATCAGCGACCTCCATGTCGGATTCCCGGAGAACCGCCGGATCGTCGAGGAGCTCTATCCCGACAGTCCCGCCGACTGGCTCATCGTGGCCGGCGACGTGAGCGAGTCGCTCGACGATCTCCGATGGGTGCTCGACCTGCTCACCCGGCGCTACGCCACCGTGGTGTGGGCACCCGGGAACCACGAACTGTGGACCGTACGCGACGATCCGCACCCCCTGCGCGGCGAGGCCCGCTACCGGCGGCTGGTCGAGATCTGCCGCTCCTTCGGCGTGCACACGCCCGAGGACCCCTACCCCGTCTGGGCGGGGCCGGGCGGCCCGCTCATCGTGGCCCCCCTCTTCCTGCTGTACGACTACACCTTCCGCACCCCCACGGCCGCCACCAGGGAAGAAGCCCTGGAGCAGGCGTACGAGGCCGGGGTGGTCTGTACGGACGAGTTCATGCTGCACCCCGACCCGTACGCCTCCCGGGAGGCGTGGTGCCGGGCCCGGGTCGCCGCCACCGAGCAGCGGCTGGCCGCCTGCGACCCCGACCTGCGCACCGTGCTCGTCAACCACTTCCCGCTCGTGCGCACCCCCACCCGGATCCTGCGGCACCCGGAGTTCGCCCAGTGGTGCGGCACCGAGCTCACCGCCGACTGGCACACGCGGTTCCGGGCCGCCGCCGTCGTCTACGGGCACCTGCACATCCCGCGCACCACCTGGTACGACGGAGTGCGCTTCGAGGAGGTGTCCGTGGGCTATCCGCGGGAGTGGCAGAGGCCCGGACACCCGCGCGACACCCCGCGCCGGATCTTCCCCGTCGCCGGCCGCGGGAATTGATGCGTGGCAACTTCCGGACAGTGTGGGCCGCGTCGTCCCCGCCTAGACTGACCGTGAATTCCTGCTCGCTCCACGCTCGAACAGTCCCGTTCCGTGCTCGCGCTTTCCTGCCGAATGTGCGGAACAGGGACACTGGGGGACTCTTATGCTTTTGTTCCGGCGCGCCGAGGAAATTGCCCTATTAGATGCGCTGCTCTCCGGCTGCGCGGCCGGGAATTCCGGACTGCTGCTCGTCGAGGGTGCGGTCGGCTGCGGAAAGAGCGAATTCCTCGAAACAGCCGCCGGACAGGCGGAGATCCGCGGCGCAGCCGTTCTGCGCGCCATCGGCACCGCCGCCGAACAAGGCCACCCGCTGGGCGTCCTGCGCCAGCTGACCGCCGACGCCCCGGCCGGTGCGCTCCCCCCGCCGCCGGCGTCGCCGGACGAAGCGGAACGAGTCGAGTCCATGCGGACCTTCGCCGCGGCCGTCCGCGAACTGAGCCTCACCGCCCCGGTGGTCGTCTGCGTCGACGACCTCCACCACGCCGACGAGCTGTCCCGCCGCTACCTGCTGCACCTCGCGCGCGGCACCCGGCAGGCCGCCGTCCTGCTGGTGCTCGCCGAGTCCGCGCACGAACACGGCGACGACCCGCTGCCGCGCACCGAGCTGATCCGGCTGCCCCACTTCGCCCGACTGCGCCTGGAGCGGCTCGCACCCGAAGCCGTCCGCGCGATGCTGGCGGACCGGACCGAGGCGGAGGCCGGCCGGCTGTACGAGGCCAGCGGCGGAAACCCGCTGCTGCTGCGGGCCCTGCTCCAGGACCCGCAGGCCCTGCCCGGCGACTGCTACGCCGAGGCCGTGCTCGCCTGCCTGCACCACAGCGGTCCCGCCACGGCCGACCTGGCCCAGCCGATCGCCGTACTCGACGACCTCGCGACCCCGGCCCACCTCGCACGGCTGACCGGCGGCGCCGAGGCCAGCGCCGCCCGGGCGCTCACCGCGCTGGAGGCCGCGGGCCTGCTCGCCCCCCAGGGCGGGTTCCGGCACCCGGCCGCGCGGGCCGCCGTACTCGACCGGATGGACCCGGCCGCCCGGGCGGCCCTGCACCGCGAAGCCGCCCTGCTGGCCCGCGCGTCGGGCGCCCCCGACACCGCGGCCGCCGCACAGCTCCTCGCCGCACGGCACACCCGCGAGGAATGGGCCCTGCCCGTGCTGCGCTCGGCCGCCGACCAGCACCTCGCGGACGGGAACCTCGACCGCGCCGTGGCCCTCCTGCGGCTCGCCCACGAGGCCTGCCCGGACGACACGCGGCGCGCCGAAGTGAGCGTCAGGCTCAGCACCCTCGCCGGACGCACCGACCCGGCCGCCGCCGAACACCACCTCGCGGCCCCGCTGGCCGCCGTGGCCGGGGGCCGGCTGGACCCGCACGCCCTCGGCTCGCTGGCCCGGGCACTGGCCGCCCAGGGCCGCATCGACGCGGCCGTCGACGTACTGGAACGACTCGCGCCCGGCGACGGACGCCGCACCGGCGCACCGGGCGAGGACCCGCTGGACGGCCTCTCGGCGTTCCCCCAGTGGGCCGCCTCCGCCCGCCGCGGGAACACCGACGGCGGGCCGCACCCGGCGGTCCGCCCCGCCCGCACCGCCGTCCACCCGGCGGCCCTGTGGACCCTGCCGGGGGAGGCGGAGGAGGGCACGGCGGGCCGCGCCGCCGAACTGTTCCTGCGCGGGGCCACCCTCGCCGAGGGCACGGTGGAACCGGTCGCGCAGGCCCTGCGCACCCTGCTGTACCTCGACGGCCCGGCCCGCGCCCTGCCCTGGTGCGAGGAGTTCGTCCGGCAGGCGACGCAGCGCGGAGCCACCGGCTGGCGGGCCGTGTTCGCCGGCCTGCTCGCCGAGGCGCGGCTGCGCACCGGCGACCTGACGGGCGCCGCGGACACCGCCGAGGAGATCCTGCGCTCGGCGCCGGGGCGGCGCGGCAGCATCCTGCTGAGCGCGGTGGCGGGGACGCTGGCCCGGGCCCGCACCGCCATGGGCCGGCCCGAGGAGGCGGCGGCCGCCCTGAGCCGGCCCGTCCCCGCCGAACTGGCGGGCAGCGTCCACGTGCTGGGCCACCTGCGCGCCCGGGGCCAGTACGCGCTGGCGACGAGCCGGTTCCACGCGGCCCTCGGCGACTTCCTGGACATCGGCCGCCACATGAGGCGGTGGGGCCTGGACCGGCCCCGGGTCCTGCCCTGGCGCACGGACGCGGCGGAGGCCCTGCTCCGGCTCGGCGAGACCCACCAGGCGGAGCGGTTCCTCGCGGACCAGCTCACCACCCGGGACGCCGCCGACCCCTGGGTGCGCGGCATGTCGCTGCGGCTGCGGGCGTCCCTGCGCGAGCCGAGGGAGCGGCAGGCGATGCTCGCCCGGGCCGTCGACGAACTGCAGCGATCCGGCGATCAGTACGAACTGGCGCGCGCCATGGGCGATTTCGGCCAGGTGCTGCGCGAGGTGGGCGAACCGGCCCGGGCGGCCATGGTCGAACGCAGGGCCTGGCACCTGGCCAAGGCGAGCGGAGCCGAGGCGCTGTGCGTGAGGATCCTGCCCGGCCACACCGGTGAGGACGACGAGACGCGGGAGGCGGCCGAGGCGCCGGACGCCGGACTGGTGGCGAGCCTGAGCGAGTCGGAACGGCGGGTGGCCCTCCTCGCGGTGCACGGCCACACGAACCGGGAGATCTCGAAGAAGCTCTTCATCACCGTGAGCACGGTGGAACAGCACCTGACCCGGGTCTACCGCAAACTGAACATCCCCGGCCGGCAGGCCCTTCCGGCCGACCTCCAGCCGGGCGTCGCGGAGCTCGTCCGAGGCGGCGGGGACCCCGTATGACAAGGTGATGGCAAGCCAATCCCTCCCCGCCCGGGCGTGGCAGACATCAGGGACTCCCGGCCCCGCCGCGCACCCCGGAACCTGCCTGTGCGCGCTCTTCGGTGGCTTCCGCGCCCTGCGTACGGGAAAGTCGGTCATGAGGACGTAGCCCGCAGGGAGGGCACCATGACCACACCGACACACGACCAGCCGTGGCGCACCGCGCCGCCCGGACAGGTGCGTGACGCCATGATCGACCGGGTCGAGGAACGACTCGCCGGACTGCTCGCCGAGGAGCACCGCACCCGGCGCACGTCCGACCCGCGCAGCGCCGTCCTGGTGATGGGCGTGGCCGAGCTCGTCCAGGCCGGCGGGGAGCGGGCCCGACCCGCGATCTGCCTCACCGGGTACCTCGCCGCCGGCGGAGACCCGGCGGGGGCGGAGGCGGTGACCGCGGCCGCCGCCCTCGAACTGCTCGACACCTGCCTGGTGATCCGCGCCGACGTACGGGACAACGCACCGCTGCGCCGGGGCATCCCGACCCTGCACATCAGCCATGCCGCCGAGCACGAGCGCAACGGCTGGCGGGGCGAACCGCGCCGGTTCGGGGAGGGCACCGCCGTCCTCGCGGGGGACCTGGCCCTCGCCTACGGGGACCGACTGGCGGTCGGACTGCCGCACGAGGCACGGCGGTGGTGGGACGACCTGCGCGCCGAGCGGGCCATCGGCGCGCACATGGAGGCCGCCGCGGCGACCGAGTACCTCGACGACGCGTGGCCGGGGCAGTGCCTGGAGGTCTGCGGCAGCGGCTGCGGTGCGGGCTGGTACGGGCTGCGGCACGCGCTGCTGATCGGCGCCGCGCTGGCCGGACGGGAGGACCTGGGCGAGGCCTACGAGGCGTACGCCGGGGCCGTGCACGGGGCTTGGCGGATCCGCGGATTCCTGAGCGGCGGCCCGGGCTTCGACGGCGACGCGCAGTTCCTGCGCGACGTGTTCTTCGACGCGCAGGCGCGGGACCGGGCGGAGGAGACGATCGCCGGCCTTGTGCTCCGCGCGGACGAAGCCCTGGCGGGCGCCCGGATCCCCCGCGCCTGGCGCACCGAACTGGGCGCCCTGGCCCGCGAGCTGGCCGGCTGACCCGTCTGCCACGGCCCCGCACCCCGCGCCTCAAACGCCGGCGGGGCTGGAGTAGTGCGGCGGGGCTGAATGGTGCGGCGAGGCTGGGGAGGGTGCGGCGGGTTTGGACGGTGCGGCTCAAAGACCGGGGCTCCGCCCCGCACCCCGCGCCTCAAACGCCGGCGGGGCTGGATTTGGTGCGGCGAGGGCTGGATGGTGCGGCGAGGCTGGGGAGGGTGTGGCGGGTTTGGACGGTGCGGCTCAAAGTCCGGGGCTCCGCCCCGCACCCCGCGCCTCAAACGCCGGCGGGGCTGGAGTAGTGCGGCGGGGCTGAATGGTGCGGCGAGGCTGGGGAGGGTGTGGCGGGTTTGGACGGTGCGGCTCAAAGACCGGGGCTCCGCCCCGCACCCCGCGCCTCAAACGCCGGCGGGGCTGGAGTAGTGCGGCGGGGCTGGATTTGGTGCGGCGGAGGCTGAACATGGTGCCGTGGGACTGGATGGTGCGGCAAGGTTGGAGGGGCTGGGGTAGCAGCCGGGGCCGGTTGGGACGGGGTCGGGTGTGTGTCGGGGTGATCCCCGCAGGGCGTCGAACGCAAGGTGCCTCCGCTCTCCGACTCCTCGTCACGTTCGGCGCCCGAGGAGACGCCCCGGCGCGCGCCCGGCCCCGGCACAACCGGCCCCCCGTACTACCCCGCCCGAGCGGCGCAGCCAACCGGCGCCCGGCCCCGGCCCAACCGGCCCCCGTACTACCCCGCCCGAGCGGCGCAGCCAACCGGCGGCGCAGCCAACCGGCGGCGCAGCCGACCGGGCCACCGAGCCCGCGCGAGCGTCGTCGCCGGCCGGGGTCAGGTGGGGGAGGGGCGGGGGGTGCCGGGGTGGAGGCGGGTCAGCCAGGTGCGGAGGGCGCCGCGTCGGATCCGGCCGCCCTCGTCCCGCGGCAGGGCGCCGACGATCTCCAGCCGCGTGGGCAGGAAGGCCTCCGCGACGCCCAGCGAGACGAGGTGCTCGCGCAGTTCGGCCGGCCCCGGCGGCCGGTCAAGGGCGGTCGGGACCACGACGGCGCAGGGCAGCTCCCCGTGCTCGGGGTCGGTGTAGGCGACGACCGCCGCCTCGCGCACCCGGGGGTGGGTCAGCAGCTGTTCTTCCACCTCGGCGACCGGGACCATGAAGATGGCGCCGGTCCGCGTGCCGGCCCGGGCGAGGACCCGTATCCCGCCGTGCCGGTCGGCGGTCGCCAGGTCACCCGTGTCGAGCCAGCCGTCCCCCCGCTCCCAGGTGGGCACCGGCGCCGGGGCGCCGTGGCGCCAGGTGGCCAGGCAGACCGACGGGCCGCGCACCTCCAGCGGCGACGTGGCGTCGGCGGCCGACACCTCCAGTCCCCGCAGCGGGTGTACCCCGTCACCGCCCCGCGGGGTGTTCCCGGAGAGCGCGCCCATGCCGAGCTCGGGCGCACCCCACACGGAGAGCGCCGGTACGCCGAACACCTCGCGGAGCTCGGCGGCGAGCGGCGCCGGTGTGCTGGTGCGGCCCCCCGACAGCACCAGCCGCAGCCGGTCCGTCTCCCGGCGGCGCCGGCGCTGCGCGGTGACCAGCTCGGACAGGTAGGCCGGCTCCGCGTAGACCTGGTCGACCCCGGCCGCGGCCATCAGGTCGAGGCACCGGCCCGGATCCCACACGTCCTGGAGGACCCCCGTCCCGCCGACCGCCAGCGGCCAGCACACGGTGTACAGCAGCGAGGCCAGCGAGGTGAGCGGCAGCGTGCTGAGGAAGACCTCGCCGGGCCGCCGCCCCGGGCCGTCGGGCCCGCTCTGGGCCGAGATGTTGGCGTACAGGGTGTTGGGGGAGTGCAGCACCGAGGTGTACGCGTCCCGCAGGCCCATGACGCTGATCAGCAGCGCGGGCCGGTCGGCCTGCCCGCCGCGCGGCCGGCTGCGCAGGCCCGCCTCGGTGCGCTCGTGCGCGGTGCGCTGGAAGTACGCGGTGAAATCGACCGCTCCGGTCGCCGCCGCGTCCCCGAGGACGACCCGGTGGCGCAGCCACGGCAGCCGCCCGGCGAGGTCCGCGAGGGCCTCGGCGTGCGCGAAGCCCTCCCAGACGTCCGGCACCACGCAGATCCGGGCCCGGGTGCCGTCCAGGATCCGGTGGAGCCCGTGGGCCCGTACCGTCGGCAGTACAGGCACGGCGACCGCGCCGACCCGCAGACAGGCGAGGGTGAGGGCCGCGGTCTCCCACCAGTCGGGCAGCTGGAAGGCGACCGGATCGCCCGGGGCGACCCCGAGCGAGGTCAGGGCGCCGGCGAACCGGTCGACGTACCGGGCGAGCTGGGCGTAGCCGAGGGTGACCCGGCGCAGGCCGGCGGGCCGGTGCGCGCGCTCCGAGACGATGGCGGGGCGCCCGGGCGCGCGGGCGGCCGTACGGTACAGGTCGTCGAGGAAGGTCTGCGGGCGCCACCAGCCGGCCGCCCGGAACCGCTCCGCGACCTCGGCGGGCGGGGTCAGGTCCAGCGGGCGGGCCGGGGTGGGCCCGGGGCGCGTGGCCGCCGTACCGCGCGCGGCGGGGCCGGTCAGGCCCATCGGCCCACCGCCCCGGCCACCTGCACGCGCGAACTGCACCCGAGGCGGCGCATCACGTGCCGGACGTGATTGACGACGGTCCACTCGGAGATATCCAGCCTGGCTGCTATCTGACGGTTGGTCATTCCTTCGGAGACCAGCAGGGCCACCTGGACCTGCCGCGGGGTGAGCGACTGTGTTTCGGCCGCCGTCCCGGCCGCGGCGCGCCGCGAGGGCGCGGGCGCGGAAAGGGCCTCCGCCACCGCCGCGGGCACGGGCATCCGGACCCCCTCCGCCCAGGCCACGGCGAAGTCGGTCCAGCCGAGGCGCGCGCTCAGCTCCGTACGGGCCCGCTCGGCCGCGGACCGCCACTCGTCCGGCACCTGCGCTCCCGTCTCGGCGCGCAGGGTGTCGGCCGCCGCCAGCAGCCGGACCGCGCGCGGCTGCTGGGCGGGCGCGGTGCGGAGCAGCAGCAGGGAGAACTCCTCCAGCACGCCCGGCAGTTCGGTCCGCTCGCCGAAGGCCCCGTACAGCCGCAGGCTCTCCCGCAGCGCCCGGTCCGCCCCGTCCGGCTCGTCGCCCTCCAGGGCGAGCGCGGCCGCGAGCCGCAGCGCGCCCGCGAGCCCCCGCCCGTCGCGGATCCGGCGGAACGTCTCCACGGACCGGTCCAGCAGCTCCTGCGCCTTGCGCCGGTCGCCCTCGGCGCGCAGGACGGCGGCGAGCGAGCCCGCCGCCTCGGCCGCGCCCCCGGTGACGCCCATCGACTCCAGCGCGTTGAGGGCGGTCACCAGGACGGCCCGCGCGCCCGCCGGATCGCCGGCCCGCAGCAGGGCGGCGCCGAGCCGGGCGGAGACGAGCGCGTTCTGCCGGCGGTCGCCGACGCCCTTGCCCAGGGCCAGCGCGTGCCGGTGGCGGCGGACGGCCTCCTGCGGATCGCCCAGGGCGAGCGCGAACACGCCGGACGTGTCGGAGAGCCGGGCCCGTACGGCCTCCGGCAGCGCCGCCCCGCCCGCCTCGGCGGTGTCGTCGCACCACTCCAGTCCCTCCCGCAGCCGCCCCTGCGCCAGCCACGGGAGGCGGCAGCCGAGCACCAGGGCGGCCGTGGTCTCGCTGTCGCCGCGCTCGCGCAGCCGCCGCAGGGCGCCGCTCACGTTGGCGCCCTCGGCCGCCAGCTCGCGCAGCAGCCGCTCCTGTCCGGTGCCCCGCAGGCCCGGCAGCGCGGCGGTGACCAGCAGCCGGTAGCGCTCCGCGTGCGCGTCCAGGGCCGCACCCTCGCGGCCCGAATCCACCAGCCCGGCGCGGCAGTGGGACCGTACGGGCTCGGGCACCGCCAGCCGCAGCTCCCCCTGCTCCTCGCCCACCACGGAGAGCAGCCCGCGGTCCAGCAGGGACTCGACGGCCGGCTCGGCCGACAGCCCGGCCGCCGACAGGCCGAAGCCCGGCTCGTACACCGAGAGCCGGCCCAGCAGCGCGCGGGCGCCCTCGTCCAGGCCGCGGCAGCTCCACTCGGCGAGCGCGGCGAGCGAGCGGTGCCGTTCGGGCGCGTTCGCCGGGCCGCCCGACAGGATGGTCGTACGGCCGCGCAGCCGCCCGGGCAACAGGTGCGCGGGGAACAGCCGCAGCCGCCGCGCCGCGAGTTCGACGGCCAGCGGCAGGCCGCCCAGCAGCGTGCAGATCTCGGCGACGGCCCCGGCGTTCTCCAGGGTGAGGGCGAAGGAGGGGTCGGCGTCCCGGGCCCGGCGCACGAACAGCGCGACCGAGGCCGCCTCCTGCACCTCCTGCGGATCGGCGGCGCCGCCGGCCGCTCCCCGACGGGGCCCCGGTACGGGCAGCGGCGCCAGCGGCAACAGCTGCTCCCCGTACACCCCGAGCGGCTCCACGGCGGTGGCCAGCACCACCACGCGCGGATCGCCGGCGAGGGCCTCCACGGCCGCGGCGGCGGCCGGGCGCGCCTCGTGGTCACAGCCGTCGAGCACCACCAGGATCCGGCCGGCCGGGTCGTGCGGACCGCCAGGGTCGCGCGTCTGCGGCAGGTCCGGCAGGTCCGGCAAGTACGGCAGGTCCGGGCTCGTGACCGCGGGGTCCAGGTGCTCCACGCGGGCGAACTCGCCGCAGGCCTCACCGCCGGCCTCCCCGCCCATCTCCCCACTGATCTCCCGTACGACCTCCAGGGCCAGCCGGCTCTTGCCCACACCGGCCCGCCCCGTCACCGTCACCAGCCGCACCGCCGGGTCCCGCAACCGCTCCCGCAGCGCCGCGGCTTCGAGCTCGCGGCCGACGAGCTCCGGCACCGGACCGAGGGCGTGTCCCGCCGACCCCTGCCACCCGTTCATGTGCGGACCCCGGCCGGATGGATCCGCCAGAGCCCCGGACGGATCTCCACGGCACGCGTCGCCGCGGGGCCCGAACCGGACCCGGACCCGGAGCCGGAGTCCGCGCCCGCCCCGGACGGGCCGCTCAGCGCGCGCAGCGAGCGCAACGCGTACACCTCCAGCCGGTGGTCGCGCAGCGCGCCCGCCAGCTCCAGGCACTCGCCGAACCAGGCCCGGGCACTCTCCGGCCCGTCCTGTGCCAGCGCCAGCAGCGCCCGCGCGCGGCTCGCCTCGTACCGGCCCCGCGTGCGGCCGGGCGCCGACAGGGCGGCGAGGGCGGGCTCCAGCAGGGCGGCCGCCTCCGCCGACTCACCGGCGTCCAGGCGCAGTTCGGCCAGTCCCACCAGGGCGCGCGCCGCCTCCTCCTCGTCGTCCGCGGCCCGGGCGAGGGCCAGCGCCCCGGAGAACAGCTCGTGGGCCCGCTCCACGCGCCGGTACTGCCAGGCGAGATCGCCGAGCGAGCGCAGCATCCGCGCCTGGGCCGGCCGGTCCGCGCACCGCTCGGCGGCGTCCAGGGCCAGCGTGTAGGCGGCCTCGCCCTCGTCCTGCACCCACGCGCCGGCCAGCGCGTCCGTCAGCCGCACCGTCAACGCCCACAGTCCGGCCTCGTACGCGGTCCTGGCCAGGCGTACGAGCCCGCGCGCACCGGAGTCCGGTACGTGACCGGGCTCCGCGGCGGCGGCGACGTACGCCCGGCCCACCCGCTCGGCCCCCGCACGCACCGTCCCGGGCTCCTCCTCCAGGGCCAGCCGTTCCACCGCCAGCAGTCGCAGCAGCTCCGGAAGCTGCCAGCCGTCCCGGTCCACCGCCACCAGCCGCTCGTCGGCCAGGGCCTCCAGAGCCGCCGAGGCCCGCGGCCCCGTCACGTCCAGCGCGGCGGCGGCCTGCACGGCGCCGAACCGGCCCGGGGGCAGCAGGGACAGCAGCCGGAAGGCCCGCCGCTGCTCTTCGGGGCACGCCGCGTACGCCTCCAGCAGGCGGGCCCGTACGTCCACGTCCCCGCTGCGCAGGGCGTCCAGGCGGCCTCTCTCCTCCCGCAGCCGCTCCGCCAGGGTGGCGGCCGACCAGTGCGGCCGGGCCGCGAGCTGCGCGGCGGCGGTCCGCACGGCGAGCGGCAGCCGCCCGCACAGTTCGGCGATCTCGGCGACCGTTCCCGGATCGGGGCCCGGGCCGGGATCGGCGACGGGAGTGCCGCCGCGGGTCACCGCGCGGGTCCCGGCGCGCCCGGTGAACAGCCCGGCGAGCCGCCTGGTCTCCTCGGGCCGCCACGGTCCGAGCACCACCGACCGCAGTCCGGGCAGCCCGGCGGGCACGCGGCGCGCGGTGAGCAGCACCACGGCGCCCCGCAGTGCGGGCAGCAGGGGACGCACCTGGGTCTCGGAGGTGACCCCGTCCAGGACCACCAGCACCCGGGGGGCCGCCGAGGGGCCGTCCGACGGGCCGGCGGGCCCGCCGGAGCCGTGCAGCAGCCGGTCCAGGGTCTGCGCCCGCTCCGCCTGCGGGCCGTCCGCCGGCGTGCCGGCGCCGTCCCGCAGGTCCATGAAGATCCGCCCGTCGGGGAAGGCGTCCGCGACCCGGTGCGCGGCCTCGACGGCGAGGGCCGTCTTTCCGGCGCCCGGCATGCCCGTGACGGCGACGCAGCCGCCCGCCGGGGCGCTGCGCAGCATCCGCTCCAGTGCGGTGAGTTCGTCGGCCCGGGCGGTGAAACAGGGGTCGGCGGCGGGCAGCGGCGCGCCGGGCGCCGCGGACGGGCCGCCCGCGGCGAGCCCGTCACGGGTGCCCGACGCCCGCTCGCCGTAAGCGACTTCGGTCCCGGCGCCGGCCGCGCCGTCGTCGTGCGTGGCCCGTCCCGGTCCGGCCGGCGCCACGCCGGTGCCCGCCTCCTTCGTCCCCGTCCCCGTCCCGGTCTCCGGCCTCGTCCCGGCCGCCGTCCTGGCCCTCGTCCCGGCCCCCGACCGCGACAGCGCGGGGTCGCCCTCCAGGATGCGCCGCTGGAGCCGGCTCGACGCCGGACCCGGCTCGATCCCGAGCTCCTCGACCAGGGTCTCGCGCAGCAGCGCGAACGCCCGTAAGGCCTCGGCCTGCCGCCCGCACCGGTACAGCGCCACCATCAGATGGGTGTGGAACTCCTCGTGCATCCGGTGCTCGGCCACCAGCTCCTGGAGTTCGGCGACGAGTTCACGGTGCAGCCCGAGGTGGAGCTCGGCCCGGATGCGCTCGTCGAGCGCCGTCGTGCGCGCCTCGGCCAGGCGCACGGCCGCGCCCTCCAGTACGGGACCGTGCGGGGTGTCCGACAGCACCGGCCCCCGCCACAGCGCGAGCGCCCGCCGCTGCAGCTCGGCCGCGGCGGCGAAGTCGGCTGCCTGCAGGGCCTGGTGGCCGCGCCGGGACAGCTCCTCGAAGGCCGTGCTGTCCACCGCGTCCGCGCCGACCCGCAGCAGATAGCCCGGCCGGCGGGTGACCAGCGCCTCCCGGCCGTTCTCCGGGTCGGCGCTCTGCAGGGTCTTGCGCAGGTGGGAGACGTACACCTGGAGCGTCGTCGTCGCGGTGCGCGGCGGCGCGTCCGGCCAGAGCTCGTCGATGAGGCTCTCCACCGACACGACCTCGTTCGCCCGGACCAGCAACGTGCCGAGGACGACCCGCAGTTTGGCGGCCTGCGGGGCATACGAGGTCGTCTGGCCGGTGTCCGTGGGGCCCGTACCGCCGGCGATCTCCAGCGGGCCCAGAATCCCGAAGCGCATGGTGCTCAGTAGTCCTGCACCACGGAGGTACGGGCCTCGGCGACGGCCCGGCGGCGCTGTGTCAGGGTGAGCGTGACGGGAACGGTCGGCCGCCCCCCGTCGTCCCGCCCCAGCGGCCCGGCCACCGCCACGCAGCGCAGCGGGAGATCGCGCTCCGCCGGCCCGCGGAAGTGCACCTGGCAGGCGCCCAGCGTGCTGCGCGCGGGGTTGAGGCCGTGCGCGCGGCCCGAGGCGAGCAGCGAGGTCTGGCGCAGGGCCTCCATCAGGTGCAGACCGGAGTACTGGCCGTCCTCGCCGGTGAACACCGGGCTGACCCGGGTGGAGAGCAGCCAGGTGCTGAGCCGGCCGCGCGAGACGTCGGTCGGCTCGCTGATCACGATGTTCTCGGGGGTGTAGCGGCCCGCCTCGGCGGAGTCGGCCGGGAGCAGCGGGCCGTCCGGGGCGTCGTCGAGCTCGGGCGCGGCCTGCAGGGCCTGCCGGGAGTGCTCCACGTGCTTGCGGTACAGCTTCGGCATGAGGAAGACCAGGCCGGCGGCGCCCGTCGCGCACGGGCGGCCGTCGATGGTGACCTGGAGGTGGAAGTCGAGACCGCGCGGGACCTCGGCCACCACGTTCGCCGGGCGGGCCGTGATGTGGGTGGCCAGCGGGACGGGGCCGGCGGCGCCCGCGTCCGTGCGCCAGGCGGAGAGGTCGGTGAAGTCGAGGGTGAAGCGGTAGAAGAGACCGGGCCGGTCGTCCGGCACGCCGAAGTAGCGGTGCCCGACGAACTCGCCGATCTCGCGCACCGTCTCGGTGGCGATCTGCAGGTCGTGGAAGTGCCCCGGGCCGTCGTTGAAGAGCGGGTGAGTGACGGGAGTCGCGCCGACGAGGGTGAAGTGCTCCTCACCCAGGCTGGGTGCGTCCAGGGCGTAGTACGCCCGGGTGGGCGGACGGTGGATCAGGTGCTGGGTGCCCGCGGTCGCGTGTCCATGGATGGTGGGGGGCGAGGTCGTGCCGTTGTCGACTGTCATGTCCCTCTCCTTCTCTGCAGCCATGGTGGAGCGGCGGTGGAGCGGGCAGCCACCCGGCGCCGGTGTCAGCAAGGTGCATGGCAGGAACTCGTCCCGCTCCGCGGATCCCCCGCGGGGCCCGGCGGTCGAGGAACTCGCAGGCGCGGGGCTGCACTCCGCGCGAGCGGAGGTGCTCCGACGCCGGCCCCGGGCGGGGTTCGTGCCCGTCGTCCAGGCGCGGGCCACGTGCTGGTTCTCGCACGCTTCGCTGTAGCGCCTCGGTGGAGGCGGTGATGCGCACGGTGCGAGGGGCGGTGGCCACGCCGGGGCGTCCAGAGCGCAACCGTGCCCGAGACCCCGGAAGCCGCCAGGGCGCATGTCCACCTCGCCTGCGCCCCGGTGCAGTGGTTCGGGATCAGTGACCCGCACTCATCCGGGCCCCGGGTTTTAGTGACCTCCATGCGGGGGGACGCACTGTTCGTCCCGAGGCCCCGCCCCCCGGGACATCCCCCACCCCTTCGGGCGGGGCCTTCGCACCGTCGCTCTCCCCGATCCCGGAAGGGAGCCCCCCCGATGGCCACGACAGGGTCCGCGCGCACCCCCCGCGCCGTCCCGGACGTCCCGCCCGCCCCGGAGCCGGCGGGAGCACCGGGCCCGCCCGCCCCCTCGGGATCGCCGAACCGGCCGCCGGCCGCTCTGCCCGCCCGGCTCCGGTTCGGCTACGCCTCCGGCTCCCTCGTCACCGGTACCTTCACCACCCTCCCCGGCCTGCTCCTGCTCCCGTACCTCACCGACACCCTGGGCGTGGGCGCCGCGCTGGCCGGCGCGATCGTCTTCGTCCCCAAGGCGTGGGACGCGCTGCTCAACCCGCTGGTCGGGCGGGTCAGCGACCGCACCCGTACCCGCTGGGGCGCCCGCCGCCCGTACGTCCTCGGCGGCGGCCTCGCGATGGCCCTGGCCTTCGCGCTGACCTTCGCGGGCCCGCTGCCCGGCACCGCCGGCGCCTGGTTCACCGCGGCCGGCTACCTGCTCACCGCCACCGCTTTCGCCTTCTACCAGGTGCCGTACGTCGCCATGCCCGCCGAGCTCGCCGACCGCGACCAGGACCGGATGCGGCTGGTCGGGGGGCGGGTCGCGGTCATCGGGGTGGCGGCCCTCGTCACCGGCGCCGCCGCTCCCGCCCTCGTCGACGCCGGTGGCGGCGGCCTCGCCGGGCACCGCTGGGTCGGCGTGTTCGGCGCGGCGGTCATCGCCCTGGGCACGCTCTGGGTGTTCGCCGGCACCTCCCGCGGCGGCACCTGCGGCCCCGTCCTGGAGAGCGAGCCCAGCCTGCGCCGCCAGTTCGCGGCCGCCCGCGGCAACCCCTCCTTCACGGCGCTGCTGCGGTGCGCGGTCGTCCAGTCCGTCGCGACCGGGGTCCTCCTCGCGGGCGCGCCGTACTTCGCCGACCACGTGCTGCACGACTCCGCCGGGGTCGGCCCCATGGTGGCCGCGTTCGTCGCCCCCAACCTGCTGACCCTCCCGCTCTGGTCACGGCTGCGCGGCCGCCGCGGACACGCCCTCGCCTCCGCCCTCTTCGCCACCGGCTGCCTGCTCTTCCTCGCCGCCCCGCTGCTGCCCCCGGCCGCGGTGCTCGCCACCATGGCGATCGCGGGCACCGGCCACGCGGGCCAGCTGCTCTTCCTGTACGCGATGCTGCCGGAATGCATCGCCCGGGACTCCGCCCGCACCGAACGCCGCCAAGCGGGCGTCCTGTCCGGCCTGTTCACCACCGGCGAGGGGCTGGGCGTCGCCCTCGGCCCCTTCCTCTACGGCCTCGTGCTCCAGCTCTCCGGCTACGTCTCCTCCGGCACCGGCCGCGCCGCCGAGCAGAGCGCGACCGCCGAACTCGGCATGCTGGCCGGCTTCGCCCTGCTCCCGGCCCTGGCCACCGCCGGCGCCGTCGTCCTGCTCCGCGGCTACGGACGTCCCGGCCGCCGCCCCTACTGACCCCTCATCCGTCGCCGTACGGCCGAAACGGGTAGGCGGGGCCCCGTACGCGCAGGATGATGGGGCGATCATGACTCGCGGGCATCGGGGGATGGCGTGACGTACACACAGGGGTGGGACGCGGCCCAGGTCGGTTTCGGTCCGGGGGTACGGGCCCTGATCGAGGAAGAACTCCCGCCGGACCGGAGCGTCGTCGTCCGGACCGGCACGTACGTCGTCGACCCGCCCTTCTTCGGCAACGGCGACATCGGGCGGGTGGCCGTCTGCGGCGCCGTCAACGAACTGGCCGTCACCGGCGCCGAACCCCGGCACATCGCCCTCGGCATCGTGCTGGAGGCCGGCCTCCCGCTGGAGCTGGTGCGCAGGCTGACCGCCTCCGTGCGCTCCGCCGCCGCCGAGGCCGGGGTCACGATCGCCGCCGTCGACACCCAGGTCGTCCGTGCCGGCGAGGCCGACCGGGTCTTCGTCACCGCGACCGCCTTCGGGGTGCTGGGCCCCGGCGCACCGGCCCTGGACCTCGACTCGGTCCGGCCGGGCGACCGCATCGTGGTGACCGGGCCGCTCGGCAGCCACGCCGCCCACCTGGTCTCCCTGCGCGACGGACTCGGCTACGAGCACCACGTCCCCAGCGACTGCGCCCCGCTCGGCGGCATGCTGCGGGAGGTGGGCGCCGACATCCACCACGCCCGGACCGTGGTCGCGGGAGGCCTGGCGGAGGTGCTGCGCCAGTGCGCCGCGGGCCGCGGCCTGACGCTGTGCGTGGACGAGGCCGCCCTGCCCGTACGGTACGAGGCCCGGGTGGCCCTCGGCGCCCGCGGCCTGGCCCCCCTGGACGCGGCCTGCGCGGGCTGCCTGTGCCTGTTCGTCCCGCCGGAGCACACCGGCCGGGTCCTGACGGCGCTGCGCGCCCACCCCCACGGCCGGCAGGCCGCCGTCGTCGGCGAGGTCACCGCCGACCCGATGGGCGACGTCGAGTTCCGGGCCCCCGACGGCCGCCTCCACACGCGCACCGTCCCGGCCGGCTCGGTCCCCGAGCGCCTCCTCTGAACCAAGGAGCGAATCCGGCCAAATCCTGGGCGGAGGCGGTTGGTTGATCCACGCGTGGGGTGTTCGGCCGGCGCATATGCTCGGCTCGTACGGGCGTGCGTCCGTACGTCCGCATGCCTCGCGAACCGTAAGGGGACCGCGCCGTGAGTGTCCGCATCCAACCCTCCTCCCAGGTCGACGAGAGCGCCGAGCTCGGTGAGGGGACCACGATCTGGGATCTGGCGCAGATACGGGAGGAGGCCCGGCTGGGGCGCGGGTGCATCGTGGGGCGCGGGGCGTACGTCGGTCCCGGCGTGAAGATCGGGGACCACGTGAAGCTCCAGAACTACGCGCTCGTGTACGAACCGGCCGAACTCGGCGACGGGGTGTTCATCGGTCCGGCCGCCGTCCTCACCAACGACTTCTACCCGCGCGCGGTCGAGCCCGACGGCCGGCTCAAGCGCGACGGCGACTGGGAGCCCGCCGGGGTCGTGGTCGCCGAGGGGGCCTCGCTGGGGGCCCGTTCGGTGTGCGTGGCCGGGGTACGGGTCGGGCGCTGGGCGCTGGTGGCGGCCGGAGCGGTGGTGTCGAAGGACGTACCGGACTTCGCGCTCGTCGCGGGTGTGCCGGCGCGGCGTATCGGCTGGGTGGGCCGGGCGGGGGTCCGGCTGGTGGAGCGCGCGGACGAGCCGGGCGTGTGGGAGTGCCCGCGCACCGGCGCGCTGCACGACGAGAGGGACGGCACGCTCCTGGAGCGCACCTGACGGAACGTCGGCAAAACTACGGCACCGGCATTTCCTCAAAACCGCAATCAACGAACATCCGTGGGCATACCTTGTCCCTGTATACGGGATCTGAGCACGCAACAGACTGTGCTCAGTGGGGGGTTGTAAACACGACGAGGGCATCGCCGGCAGTGTGACGGCGGCGCGGACACCCGCGCCCGCCTGCACTGCCGATCACGCATGCTCCGGTTCGAGGCATCGCTGGGGGGTCCAGACGCAGCCTCGGGACGGCTCGTGCCATCGGTGGGACGACACCGGCGGCACGGGCGTCGTCGTCACGCGCAATTCCCCTCCGAGTAACGATCAGAGGGGGTAGGTGTCTTGGTGCCGTACGGCTCGGACATACGGGGTGCGCGGAGCACCCGGGGAATCGGGGTGGGGACCCGATGACCGGCACACGATTAGAAGCACTGGCCGGCGCGGACCTGCCGCTGCACGCACTCGCCGAACGGCTGCTCGCGCTGGCCGAGGCGGGACTTCCCGCGATGTACCTGCCGGGCGCCGAGACCTTCGTCTTCACCAGGGCGGGCACGGTCTCGCCCGACGGCACCCGCCGCCTGGAACAGCGGGGGACCAGCACCCGGTACGCGGCCATCACCGCGCTCGGCGCCCGGTTCCTGCCCGAGGACCGCCAGCGCGCCCTGTTCGGCGGGCGCTCCGCCGGGGAGTTCGCCGGCCTGCTCGTCGAGCGGCTGCCGGGGGTGGTGAACCTCGGCGACGCGGCGCTCATCGCCTGGGCCGCCGCCGAGACCGGCCACCCGAAGCTGTCCGGCGCCCTCGACCGGGTGGCGGAGCTGGACGTGCCCGGGCGGCCGCAGTACACGGTCGAGGCGGCCTGGGTGCTCTCCGCCCTCGCCGCCGCGCGCGGCACGGTGGACGTGGAGGACCGCCTCGCGGCCGCCCGCACCCGCCTGCTGACGGCCGGGACGGACGACAGCCCGCTCTTCCCGCACGCCACCGGGCCGGGGCTGGTCCCCGGATACCGCTCCCACGTGGCCTGCTTCGCCGACCAGACCTATCCGCTCCAGGCACTGGCCCGGCTCCACGCGAGCGGCGACGACCCGGAGGCCCTCGCGGCCGCCGACGCCTGCGCCGCCCGCATCTGCGCCCTGCAGGGCGACGGCGGCCAGTGGTGGTGGCACTACGACGCCCGCCGCGGCGACGTGATCGAGGGCTACCCGGTCTACAGCGTGCACCAGCACGCCATGGCCCCGACCGCGCTGCTCGACCTGGCCGAGGCGGGCGGCACCGACTTCGGTGCGGCCGTCCGCAAGGGCCTGCGCTGGATGACCGACGTGCCCGAACTCGCCGGCCCCACCGGGAGCCCGCGGGAGCCGATGATCCGCGAGGACCACGGGGTCACCTGGCGCAAGGTCCACCGCGGCGACCCGAAGAAGGCCGTCCGCGCCGCCCGCGGGCTCACCACCCGGGTCGTGCCGGGCGCGCGCCTCGCCCCGCTGGACCGGATCTTCCGGCCCCTCGCGGTCGACCGCGAGTGCCGCCCGTACGAGTTCGGCTGGATGCTCTTCGCCTGGCTCGGGGGGCTGCCGAGATGACCCAGCGGCCCTTCCTCTTCGGGATCGCGCTCGATCCGCTGACCATGGACGAGACCGTGCAGCGCTGCCTCGACGCGGTGCGGCGCGGTGAACAGATCGAGATCGGCATGGTCAACGCCGCCAAGCTGGTCAACATGCGGCGCGACCCCCGCCTCGCCGCGGCGGTCGCCGGCTGCGACCTCGTCCTGGCCGACGGCCAGGCGGTGGTCTGGGCCGGCCGCGTCCTGGGCGTCCGGCTGCCCGAACGGGTCGCGGGAATCGACCTGTTCATGCGGCTGCTCGCGGCGGCCGAGGTGGCGGACGTTCCCGTCTATCTGCTCGGCGCCGAACAGTCCGTGCTGGAGAAGATGCTCCGGCAGATCTCCGAACGCTTCCCGCGCCTGCGGGTGGCCGGCAGCCGCAACGGCTACTTCGACGACTCCGACCAGGAGCCGATCGCCGACGCCGTCGCGGACAGCGGCGCCCGGATGCTGTTCCTCGGGATGACCTCGCCCAAGAAGGAGATCTTCACCGCGGGCTACGGCAAGCGCACCGGCGCCCACGTCGTCCACGGAGTCGGCGGCTCCTTCGACATCCTCGCCGGCATCACCAAGAGGGCCCCCCTGGTCTGGCAGCGGATGGGACTCGAATGGTTCTACCGCACCCTCCAGGAGCCGCGCCGTCTCGGCAGGCGCTACCTCACCACCAACGCCGCCTTCCTGGCCATGACGGTCCGGGAACTCATCCACCGCACACCGTCTGCCGGTTCCGCGAACAGGAGTCACTGATGCGCGTCGTCGTCGTGGGACAGGGATACGTCGGACTGCCGCTGGCCATCCGGGCCGCCGAGGTCGGACACCAGGTGATCGGGTACGACGTGGACGCGCGGCGGGTCAAGAGCCTCGCCGCCGGCGAATCGTACGTGGAGGACGTCTCCTCCGAACGGCTGAACCGGGCGCTGGCCAACGGTACCTACCGCCCGAGCGAACTGGCCCGGGACTGCGGCGGCTTCGACGTCGCCGTCGTCACCGTGCCCACCCCCTTACAGGACGGGGCCCCCGACCTGCGCTACATCGAGGAGTCGGCCCACACCCTGGCCCGTTTCCTGCGGCCGGGCGCGACCGTCGTCCTGGAGTCCACCACCTATCCGGGTACCACCGAGGAGCTGTTCGCGCCGATCCTGGAGGACGGCTCCGGGCTCACCGCGGGCGAGGACTTCCACCTCGGCTACAGCCCCGAGCGCATCGACCCGGGCAACACCGTCTGGGGCTTCCAGCAGACCCCCAAGGTGGTCTCCGGAGTCGACGCCCGTTCCCTCAAGGCCGTCGAGGCCTTCTACGGGGACCTCGTCGACACCACGGTCCCGGTCCGCTCGCCCAAGGAGGCCGAGCTGGCGAAACTGCTGGAGAACACCTTCCGGCACGTGAACATCGCGCTGGTCAACGAGATAGCGATGTTCGCCCGCCACCTCGACATCGACGTCTGGCAGGCCATCGAGGCGGCCTCCAGCAAGCCCTTCGGCTTCATGAAGTTCACCCCCGGCCCGGGCGTCGGCGGCCACTGCCTGCCCATCGACCCCTCCTACCTGAACTGGCGGGTGCAGCGCGAACTCGGCCAGAACTTCCGCTTCGTCGAACTCGCCAACGACATCAACAACCACATGCCCGAGTACGTGACGCGCCGGGTGATCGACGCGCTCAACGCCAAACGCCGCTCGGTCAACGGCTCCAAGGTCCTGCTGCTGGGGCTCGCGTACAAGAAGAACACCGGCGACGCCCGGGAGTCGCCCGCCGTCCGCATCGCCCAGCTGCTCCTCGACATGGGGGCCAAGGTCCGCGCGGCCGACCCCCACGTGGTGGAGAGCATCAAGGTCGACGCCCGGCTCGTACGGGTCGAACCGACCCGCAAGGAGCTGGCCGCCGCCGACGTGGTCGTCCTGCTCACCGACCACGACTCCTTCGACTACGCGATGGTGACCGAGCACGCCTCCTTCGTCCTCGACTGCCGCAACCGGGTCTCCGGACCCATGGTGGAGGTGCTCTGATCCCCATGACCAGGATCGTCTGCGTGGCCGGTGCCCGGCCCAACTACATGAAGATCAAACCGGTGATGGACGCACTGGAGCGCCGCGGCGCCGAGGTGATCCTCGTCCACACCGGACAGCACTACGACGAGTCCATGAACGACGTGTTCTTCCGCGACCTCGGCATCCGCCCGCCCGACCGCTACCTGGGTGCCGGATCCGGCAGCCACGCCCAGCAGACCGGGCGGGTGATGGCGGCCTTCGAGCCGCTGCTCGGCGAACTGGCCCCGGACGCGGTGGTCGTGGTCGGCGACATCAACTCCACCCTCGCCTGCGCCCTGGTCACCGCGAAGGCCGGCCCGCTGCTGGCCCACGTGGAGTCGGGGCTGCGCAGCCGGGACTGGAGCATGCCGGAGGAGGTCAACCGGGTCGCCACCGACCGGCTCAGCGACTACCTGCTGGCCCCCTCGCCCGACGCGGCCGCGAACCTGCGGGCGGAAGGGTACCGGGAGGACCAGATCCACGTCGTCGGCAACGTCATGATCGACACCCTCCTCGCCAATCTGGACCGGGCCAGGACCTCGGACGTCCTGGACCGGTACGGACTCACCCGCGGCGGATACGGCCTGGTCACCCTGCACCGGCCCGCCAACGTCGACGACCCCGGCGCCCTGCGCGGTCTGCTCAAGGCCCTGGGCGAGATCGCCGACCGCTGCCCGCTGCTGCTGCCCGTGCACCCGCGGGCCGCGGAGCGGCTCGCCGAACTGGGCGTGCCCGGCGGCATCCGGCTCGTACCGGCCGCCGGATACCTCGACTTCATCGCCCTGCAGGACTCCGCCCGCGTGGTGCTCACCGACTCCGGCGGCGTCCAGGAGGAGACCACCGCCCTGGGCGTGCCCTGTGTGACCCTCCGGGAGAACACCGAGCGGCCCATCACCGTCGAGGAGGGCACCAACGTGCTCGCGGGCACGGATCCGGAGCGCATCACGGCCACCGTGAACCGGGTGCTCGACCACCCGCCCGCGCCGCGCTGCCCCGCACTCTGGGACGGCCGGGCGAGCGAGCGCATCGCCGCGGTCCTGCTCGACGGCCCGCCCGCGCACACCCGGCCGCGCCCGACCGACCTCGTCCCGCGCGGGGCGGCCACCGATCGACAGCACGTGCTGTAAACGCAATGCGAAGGGGAAGACCATGGATCTCGCGGAGATCTGGCGGGTCATGCGCAGACGCTGGTACGTGCTGCTGCCCGGACTGCTGATCACGGCGGCGCTCACCGCCGCCGTGTACCTGCTGGTCCCGGTGGAGTACCGGTCGCAGAGCACGGTGACGCTGCTGAACTCGAAGAAGGCCACGGTGGCCTTCGACGGCAACCCCTTCCTGAGCACCCAGGCCTCGCTCACCGGCATGGCCGACGGCCTGGCCCGCAACCTGAACTCCGACGGCGCCAAGGCCGACCTGAAGGCCCTGGGCCTCACCGGGGTGCACGAGGCGAAGATCGCCGACAACGCGCTCGGCCCCTACATGTGGCTGAGCGTCGTCGGGACCGACCCGGCCGCCGTGCTGAAGTCGGACGAGATCCTCACCGCCTACGCGGAGAAGCGGCTGCTGGAGTTCCAGAGCCAGCAGTCGGTGGCACCCGACGCCATGATCCGGATGTCGACGATCGTGCCTCCCCAGAAACCGGAGGCACAGACCAAGGCCAGGCTCCAGTTCCTGGTCATGGCGGGCGCACTGGGCTTCGTACTCAGCCTGGTGGCCACCTTCTTCGTGGAGGCCCGCAAGCGGCAGCGGTCATCGCCCGGCAGGCACCGGCCCGCGCCCGGCGACGGCGGCGAGGCCGGCGGACCGGCCGCGGAGGACGCCGGTGACCCGACGGCCACCCTGCGCATGACCGTCGCCCACCCGGCCGGCTCCGGCGCGGCCGGCTCCCGTACGGGCGGCTCGCCGTGACCGCCGCCGGAACGGACACCGAGACCGCCCCGGCGGCGCCGTCGCTCGGGCGCAAGGTGGGCTCCGCCGCCCGGTGGAGCCTCATCAACACCGTCGTCATGCGCCTCGGCAACTTCGCGACCGGGATCATCCTGGCCCGCTTCTTCCTCGGGCCCGAGGCCTGGGGCGTGTACGGGATCGCGCAGACGGTGCTGCTGGTCCTGCTCTCCGCGAACGAGCTCGGGGTCTCGCTCGCGATCATCCGCTGGGAGGACGACCCGCGCCGCTTCGCCCCGACCGTCCTCACCCTGAGCGCCCTGTCCAGCGGCCTGCTGTACGTGGTGCTGTTCGCGGTGGCCCCCGCGGTGGCCGGCGTACTCGGCTCGCCCGAGGCCTCCGGCGTCCTGCGGGTCATGTGCCTGGTCGTGGTCCTCGACGGCCTCTCCCAGGTGCCCGCGGGCTTCCTCACCCGGGCGTTCGCGCAGGGCCGGCGGATGGCCGTCGACGCCGTCAACTTCGTCCTCAGCACCACCGTGACCCTGCTGCTGGCCGTCCAGGGCTGGGGCGCCATGAGCTTCGCCTGGGGCGCCGTCGCCGGCAGCGCGGGCGCGCTCATCGGCTGCTGCCTCGCGGCCCCCGGCACCCTGCGGTTCGGCTGGGACCGGGAACAGGCCCGCGCCCTGCTCCGCTTCGGCCTGCCGCTCGCCGGGGCCAGCCTGCTCGCCCTCGGCGTCGCCAACGTGCCTCCCATGGTGGTGGGTTCCACCCTGGACCAGCTGGCCCTCGGCTTCTACGTGCTCGCGTTCAACATCTCCGGCTGGCCCGTACGCATCGTCTCCGAGGCGGCCCGCCGGGTCTCCTTCGCCGGCTTCTCCCGGCTGGCCGAGTCCCCGAAGGCGCTGGCCGACGGATTCGGCCGCGCCCTCGCCGTCCTGGTGACGGTCACCGTCCCGCTCTGCGTGCTGCTCGCCGGCCTCGCCGGACCCATCGTCGAGCTCGTCTACGGCGAACGCTGGGGGCCCGCCGCCCGCGCACTGCCCTGGCTGATGGCACTCGGCCTGATCCGCATCGGCTGCGAACTCGCCTACGACTGCCTGGTGGCCATCGGCCGGCGCCGCTCGCTGATCGCCGTCCAGGGGCTGTGGCTCCTCCTCCTGGTCCCGGTCCTCGTGGCGGGCGCCCGCACCGGCGGGATCGCGGGGGTCGCACTGGGGCAGGTCCTGGTCGCCGCGGTCGTCGTGGTGCCGGTGTACCTGGTCGCCCTGCACCGCGGCGGCATCCCCTTCGCCGGCGTCGTCCGGGCCTGCGCCTGGCCCTTCCTCGGCGGAGTGGTGATGACGGTGATCGTCCTCGGCCTGGAGCGGTACCTGGGCTCCGGGGTCCTCGCGCTCCTGGCGACCGCGATCGCCGGCACGCTCGTCTACGGCCTGTGCGTCCTGCCCAGCCGTTCGTTACTGCGGGGGCAGGCGGCGTGACAGAGCACCTAAGGCGTCTGGGGGCCTGGCTGCTCGCCGGGGTCGTGCTGGCCGTCGTACTGACCCTCTACCAGGCGGACCGCACCGGCGTGGGCGATCCCGCCGCCGCGCCGCCGCCCGCCACACCGACCGCCGCACCCTCCGGTACGGCCGCCCCCGCGCCCACCGCCACGCCGAGCCCCTCGGCCACACCCTCCCCGGCGTCCTCACCGGGGACGGCCGAACCCCCGCCCTCCGGCTCCCCCTCCTCCTGCACCTCGCCCGGAGCCTGCGGATTCCCCGACGAGAACAGCACCGGCCCGCGCATCGCGCTGGAACGGCACGACACGGGCAACATGTCGGTCAAGAAGGACGGCACGGTCATCAAGGGCTGGGACATCCGCGGCTCGCTCGACATCTACGCCAACGACGTCACCGTCATCGACAGCAGGATCACCTCCACCAACTGGTGGGGGATCAACCTGCGCCCCGGCTTCAGCGGACTGAAGGTCCTGCACACCACCATCACCGCCGTGCCGGGCAAGGGCCCCGACAACGGCGGTGTGAACTACGCCGTCTCCAACATGGGCGGCAGCTCCATCGAGGTGGGCTGGTGCGACATCTCGGTCTTCGGCAACGCCCTGTCCATGGGACAGGGGGACCTGCACGACAACTACGTGCACGACCTCGTCGCCTTCCGCAACCTGGGCGGCGAATGGCAGCACACCGACGCCGTCATCAGCGGCGGCGGCAACAAGGGCCGGCTGATCCTGCGCCACAACACCCTGCTGAACTCCACCCCGGTGGACCGGGGGGCCACCGCGGCCGTCGGCCTGTTCGCCGACACCGGGGTCGTCTCCTCCGTCGTCGTCGACGGCAACTGGCTCGCCGGGGGAGCGTACGCGCTCTACGGCGGCGGCGCCGGCGCCACCGGCATCCAGGTCACCGACAACGTCTTCTCCACCCAGTACCACCCGGGCGCCGGAGCCTACGGGCCGGTCGCCGCCTGGAACGCCGGCGGCGCCGGGAACGTGTGGAAGGGCAACCGCATGTCCGACGGCCGGCCCGTCACCCCCGAACCACCCAGCTGAGGATGGAGAGTTCATGATGCGCCGGATCGCGCGGGCCCCCTGGGAGCTGCTCAAGCGGGCCTTCGGCTGGCTGGTGCTCTTCGAGGCCAGGAACAAGCTCCTGCTGGCCCCCTCCGCCCTGCGGCTGCGGCGTTTCGAGGATGCCGAGACCACCCGTCTCGCCGCCGTCCTGGGCCGCCCCCCGGCCGCCCTGGTCGCCACGGTGATCGCCACTCACCGGCGCCCCGAGGCGCTGCGCGCGGCGGTCCGCTCGGCGCTGGGGCAGACCGTGACCGACCAGGTGGTCATCGTCGTCGACGACGGCGCAGGCCTGCCCGAACTGCCTTCAGATTCAAGGCTGTTCGCGGTATCGCTGGCCCGCAATACGGCGACCGCCGGAGTCGTGCGCAACGTGGGGATCCGGCTGACCGGCTCGCGCTACGTGGCCTTCCTCGACGACGACAACCTGTGGGAGCCCGACCACCTGGAGCAGGCCCTGGCGGTCCTGGAACCCTCCGGCGGCCCCGACGCCGTCTACACGGCGCTGCGCAGGGTGCTGCCCGACGGCACCGAACGGGACGTCCTGTCCGTGCCCTTCGACCGCCGCCGCGCCGCCCACGAGGCCTTCCTGGACACCAACGCCTTCGTGGCGCGCCGCACCCGGTCCCTGTACTTCAGCCGGCTGCGGCGCACCCCAGAGGTGCTGCCCCGCGAGGACTGGGAGCTCGTCCGCCGCTACGCCCGCCGCCACGAGGTGCGCCACCTGCCCCGCCCCACGGTCCGCTACCTGGTCAACCCGGAGAGCTTCTACACCGCCTGGGACGGCCCGACCCCCTGAGGCCCGGGGGTGGCGCGCAGCGCGGACGGGCTGGCCAGGGCGCGGGCGGCCGCCAGGCTGGCGGGGCGGCCGAGAACCGCCCGCGAGGACTCCCGCAGCAGGACCGCCGCCCGGAAGGCGGCCGTCGCCGCGGCCCCGTGCCGGCGCCCGTAGAGCCTCACCCGGTTGAGCGTCAGCAGGGTCCACAGGCGCGGCGAGACCTGCGAGTCCCCGCCGAGATGGGTGGCCGAGGCCGCCGGCTCCAGCCGGGTGACGAAACCGCGGTCCCGGGCCCGCAGGCAGTACTCGGTCTCCTCCGAGTACAGGAAGAAGGACTCGTCCCAGGGCCCGCAGGCGTCCAGGCACTCCCGGGACAGGGCCATCAGCGCGCCGGTGGCCCAGTCCGCGACCGTCGCCCGCTCGTACGCGGCCGGATCGGTGACCAGCTCGCTCCAGCGCGGGAACCGCCCCGCCCGGCGGTTGCCCATCACCGCCTCGCCGAGCGCCCGGGTCACGCGCGACTCGCGGCGCAGCGAGTGCAGGAGCGTGTGGCCGTCCTCCTCGTACAGCAGCGGGACGCTGATCCCGACCCGGCCGCCGCCGGGCGCCGCGGCGCCGAGCTCGTCCAGGAGCAGCGCGGCGCAGCCCCGCCGCATCCGGACGTCCGGATTGCACACCAGGGCAGCCCGGAAGCCGCCCTCCCATGCGGCGGCGGCCCCGAGAGCGGCGTTCACCCCGGCCGCGTACCCGGCGTTGCGGCCCGTCTGGACGACCGTCGCCGCCGGGGCCAGGGAGCCGATCAGGTCCACCGTGTCGTCGGCCGAGTCGTTGTCGGCGACGACCAGGCGCCAGTCGAGCCCGGCCATGCCCTCCGGCAGCGAGGCGAGGAACTCCGGCAGCACCGCGGCGCTGTTCCAGGTGACGACGACGACGGCTACCGGACCGGATCCGGAGCCGGAGCCGGCATCGGCGCCGGGGCCGGGGAGGGGCCGAGGGGAGACGGGGTGTCGGGAAGACATGGGAACTCCACGGATCGGGGCTTCGGCGCCGCGCGCCGGATGAAGCCGAGGTAGCCGCCTCCGGCGGCGATCGTCAGGAAGAACATCCCGGCGAACATCGGGAAGCTGAGGGCGTCGAAGGTGGCGCTGACGACCAGGGCGACGACGGCGGAGGCGAAGAACGCCTGCCCGAGCTCCCGGTCGGACTCGCCGACGGCCAGCCGGCGGATCGCCCCACCCTGGTGGATGCCGGTGAAGAAGAGGAACAGGAGTGCGAACAGCCCCAGGAAGCCCATCTCGGCGAGGGTCAGCATGTACTGGTTGTCGGTGAAGAAGTACAGCTCGGGAATGAAGGTGCCCAGCCCCCGTCCGGCGAACGGGCGCTCGTCCAGGTAGGGGACGATCGCGCTGTACTTGACCGTACGGGCCTGGGTACTGCTGTCGGAGTTCGTCAGGAAGGACGCGAACAGCGCGGTGATGGTGCCGATCAGCCCGGGGATGATGACCTTGAAGCAGGCCACCGCGCCCAGCAGCACACCGATCGCGCTCCACCGGCGCTGCGGCTTCCAGCGCGGCACCATCACCAGGATCACGAGCAGCGCCCCGATGATCGAGGTGCGCGACACCGTCAGCGGCAGCGCCCCGCCCATCAGCACCACCGGCCCCCAGCGGCGCCACGCCCGCAGGTGCCCGCGTACCGGATCGAAGGCCTGCTGCACGGCGAAGGGCAACAGCAGCGCCAGCATCCCGCCGAACTCCAGCGGCTGCGCCGTGGTGGACCGGGGCCGGGTGAACGCCCCGCGGTCCAGGGTCGCGATCTGCGGGACGCTCGACTGCAGCCCGGGGATGCTGATGCTGTCGGCGATGTTGGTCGCGGTGAAGAAGTCGTAGAACCCGACGGCGGCCACGATCGTCCCCATCACCACCGCCCGGCGCAGCAGTACGTCCAGGCGCGAGCGGTCCTGGATGCCGGCGGAGACCAGCACCACCAGCGACACCCACACCAGCAGGGCGATCAGGCCGCGGTCCGCGCCGAGCAGTTCCTTGCGCACACTGCCGCGGCCCGCGTTGGCGATGTAGGAGGCCAGCACCGACACGGCCAGGAGCCACATGGCCACCCGCGGCAGCCGGGTCCCGGGCGCCGGCCGGATCCGGCCGGTGAGCCAGGTCGCCAGGTACCAGAACAGCGCCAGCAGGGCGAACACGTTGGCCGGGGTGCCCACCCCGCCCAGGCCCGGCAGCGTCAGGTTCGACGGGATGAAGAAGGCCAGCGCCATGTACCCGGTGAGCAGCGCGGTGGCGTCCACGTGGCGGCCCCGGGACCGGCGGCGGCCGGCCTTCCCGCGCGCGGCGGCGTCGGCCGCGCTCTCGCGCCTGCGGCGGCGGGCCGTCAGCAGGGCGTCCGCCACGAAGGAGAGGGTGAAACCCCCGCCCGCGCCGAGGATGAGGACCCCCAGCACCTGCTGGTAGCGGCTCTTCAGCTGTGGCACCGGGGTCTGCGGCAGCACCACGGGCGCGCTCTGCACGAAGTAGGCCGGCTGGACCTTGGCCGCCGCCTGAAGCGCGTTGAGCTGCTCACCGGCGAACGCCGTCAGCGTGTTGGTCTCCTCCAGCACCCTTCCCCGATCGGTCCCCGTGACCGTCATCGTCAGCAGCGGGCCCGAGGTGTTCGCGGCGAAGCCGACCGTGTACGGGTCGGTCACGCCCAGGCTGTGCAGCTCGCGGGCGGCGTCGGCCCCGGACAGCGTCCTGATCAGCACGTCCGCCGTCACGACCAGGGTGCCGCCCGCATTGGATATGGGATTGCCGAAGGCGGGCGGCAGCTGCGAGGCCGCGTTGGAGTCGAGCAGCGCCACCGAGCTCTGCGACTGGTACGCCACCGGCACCGACCGGTACAGGTGGAGCGCCGCCAGCACGCTGAGCAGGATCGCCGGCACGATCACGTACCAGCGCCGGCGCAGCACCGCGCCCATTTCACGAAGGCTCACGAACACCCCTGCCGGGTAGCGGATTTGATGGCGGACCTACCCGGGTCCTGCAAAGATCGGTCATGAAGGAAAGGATCCCCGTGTCGCCTGGTGAGTTGGTCCGTGCGCTGCGTCGGCGCTGGTACGTCCTGGTCGTGGCGGTGCTGCTCGCGGCCGCCGGAGCGGCGATGGTGCTGCGGCCCGAACCGGTCCACCTCAGCTCGGCGATCGTGGTGCTCAAACCGCCGGTGACCAGCACTCAGCCGAACCAGCTCGCGAACCTCCAGCCGCCGCTCGCCGCCGTCTCGTACGGGGTGGTGCAGCAGCTCGGCTCGCCCGCCGGAGCGGCCGAGCTCACGGCCGCCGGGGTCACCGGCACCTACCGGATGACACCGCGCAACAGCGGCACCAGCGTCACCCCGCGGCACCTGATCCCCTCGCTCCAGATCCAGGTGGAGCACTCCGACCCGGCGGCGGCCGACGCCTCCGTACGCAAGATCATCGAGGTCTACACCCGGCACCTGAACGACCTCCAGACGCAGCAGGGCATCCCGGCCGGGGCACGGATGAGCGTGGACCTCCTCGTGCAGCCGCACGCGGTCGCGCGGACCGGCGACCGGGTGCGCGGCCTGGCCGGAGTGGCCCTGCTGGCCGCGGTCGGCGGCGTGGCGGCGACCCTGTGGACCGACCAGCTCCTGACACGCCGGAACCGGCGCCGGCGCGAGCGCGCCGACGCCGGTCCGCAGGACCCGCCGGGAGAACCGGTGGAGACGGAACATCAGATCCCTCGGCGCTTCCAGGACCGCCACCACAGCCACTCGCGCCCCCTGTCGGCCACGGCCGACAGCACCAGAGGCTGAAGGTAGGGCATGACGCGCGCCCCGATGCGCCGGCGCCTGCGCAGCGCCCGGTACTCGGCCAGCGAGGTGTAACGGCCGGGCAGGCACTCCGCGGCGAACTCCACCAGCTCGTCCACCGGAACCACCGCCGTGCGCCCCCGGTCGTACGCCCGGTAGGCGCGCCGCAGCGCGTACCGGGCGAGCCGGGTGCGCGCCGCCAGCGCCAGCCGGTCGGCACCCGGCAGCAGGTCGGCGCACTTGTCGAGCACCGAGTCGAAGGCGACCAGGCGCTGGCGCAGGTCGTCGAGCTGTCCGCCGAAGTCCGTGGTGGACATGTTGTTGCCGTGGACCCGGTAGAAGGCCTGGTCGGCACCCTGGACGTAGCCCACGTCGGCGTGCGCCGCGAGCCGCATCCACATCTCGATGTCACCGGCGTGCGGCAGCTCGGGATCGTAACCGCCGACCTTGCGCTGGAGACTGGTCCGCACGACCACCTCGGGCGAGGTGATGCATCCGGTGCCCTCCCGGAACCGCCGGTCCAGCCACCACCGGCCGGGGTAGACGACCGACCCCGTGCTGTGGGTGCGGGCCGCGGGCAGCGGGCCGCCGTGCAGGAAGCGCAGCGGCCGGCCGTACGCGAAACCGGCCTCCGGATGCGCGTCGAGGAGGGCGGCGGCCCGCACCAGCGCCCCGGGGACCAGCCGGTCGTCCGCCGAGAGCAGGGCCACGTAGTCCCCGTCGGCCCACTCCAGCAGGCCCTCGTTGTACGTGGCGATATGGCCCCGGTTCTGCTCGTGGACCCGGACCTCGATCCGCGGGTCGGCGGCCGCGAGGGCGCGCGCGACGTCCGCCGAGTCGTCGGGGGACGCGTCGTCGATGATCAGCACCCGGACGTCGACGCCCTCCTGCTCGTCCAGGACGCTCTTGACGCAGTCGGCCAGGAAGTGGCCGTACTTGTAGCAGGGGATCACCACGCTGACCGTGCTCACTGGCCGGCCACCTCCGTGGAGCCGTCCGACTGGAGGCCGTTCGGCAGGGTGGTGGTGAAGATCGGGCCGACCCAGTAGTTCACGGAGCCGAAGGTGTTCGTGGGGAACGTGGTGCTCGCGCCGTACTTGTAGAGGCCGTTGGCCCCGCCCGTTCCGTCGGCCGGTGCGACCAGCGGGTAGGAGCGGTGCGCTCCGGCGAAGTAGCCGCCGTCCACCGAGTAGTTCCCGTTCGACGCGTGGTAGGAGGCCACGTACGAGGTGCCGGCGGTGACGGGCACCGGGGTGGTGAACTTGAGCTGCTGCCAGCCGGTCAGGGTCTCGCTGCCGAAGGTTCCGGTGGCGAGCAGGGTGCCGTCGGCGGCCCAGAGGCTGCCGGTGTGGCTGCCGGTGTTGCCGGGGCCCTTGTAGAAGGTGACACCGGTGACGTAGCCGTTCACCGCGGACTGGAAACGGGTCCCCAGCTCCACGGAGTTGGCGTCGTCCACCACGTTGGCGGTGGTCGGCGTGGCGGTGTTCGGCCACAGACCGCACGGGCAGTTGACAATGGGCGGGTGGGGACTCGTGGTGAAGTTCCACGTGACCGGTGCGGCCATCGCGTTGCCCCACAGGTCGCTCGCCTGGACCGACAGGGTGTACGTCGAGTTCAGGGCGAGTTCGCTGGACGGTGTGAAGGTCGCGCTGTTGGCCGCGCCCATCACCTTCGTACCCGGGACGTTGGCTCCCCCGGAGTCCTTCAGAGTGAACACCAGGGTCTCGGAGTCGACGGCCGTGGAGAAGGTCGCCGTCGCCGAGGCCGTGATCTGCGTGCCGGTCGCCGCGGACTGCGGCGAGGTGGAGGTGACGGTGGGCGGTGTCGTGCTCGCGGCCGAGGTGTCCAGGACCGCGTCGACCCAGTAGTTGCTGCCGCTCGCCGCCGTGTTCGGGAAGCCGCCCGTCCCGCTGTAGCGGTAGACGCCGTTGCCGCCGTCGGTACCGCTCTTGAGCGCGGTCAGCGGGGCGAGACCCGCGGAGCCGGAGGCGAAGGTGTTGTCGAAGGAGTACCCGCCGTGCGGCGCGAAGTACGAGGCGATGTACGTGGTGTTCGCCTTGACCGGCACCGGGGTGGCGAAGTTCAGCTGCTGCCAGCCCGAGGCCGTCTCGTTGGTGAACGTGCCCGTGGCCAGGCGCTGACCGGTGGAGCTCCACAGGCTGCCGGTGTGCGTGCCCGTGTTGGCCGGGGACTTGTAGAAGCGGACTCCCGTGATCGAACCGGCCGCGGTGGTGCGGATCTTCACGCCGAGCTCCACCGCGCTGCCGTCACCCGCGTTGACCGTCCCCGGTACCGCGGCCGCGGGCCAGACGGTGCAGGGGCACTGCTGGGGGCCGACGGTCAGCGCCACCGTGGTGACGGCGCCGATGTTGACGCTGTCGTCCACCGCGCGGACCTTGATCTGCACGGAGCCGGGTGCGGTCGGCGTCCAGGTGTAGCTCCAGGAGCCGACGCCGGTGGTCGCCTTCCAGGTGGTGCCGCCGTCCGTGGAGACCTCCACGCGGGCCACCACGCCGCCGCCGCTGTCGGCCGCCGTGCCGGTGACGGTGACGGGCCGCAGGGCCGGCACGGTCGCGCCGGACGCGGGGCTCGTCACGCTGACGGTGGGCCCGGTGGCGTCGGTGGACGCGGTGGCCGGGAGCAGATCGCCCTGCAGGCTCTTGGGCTGCACCCCCATGTCCGCGAAGACGTTGACGGTGGCCTGCTGCATCCGCTTGTCCTCGGTGACCACGGCGTCGTCCGGGTTGCCCGTCGGCATGTTGGTCAGGCCCCACGACCACTGCACCGTGCCCGTGCCGAAGACCAGCGCGCGCGAGGTCTGGTCGCGGAAGGCCACCAGGCTGTGCGTCGCGGTGCCGTTTCCGTAGGTGTTGCCGTAGTCCAGCCGGTACTTGCCGTCCTCGATGTCCACGGTGGTGGAGGACATGTTGATCTGTCCCGGCGGCCGCGCCGCGTCCTCGATGTCGGAGTCCCACTCGTAGCCGAGCGTTCCGGTCGGGAAGGTCGCGGTCTGCGAGGGGGTCAGGTTCGCGACGGTGGTGTTGCGCCACAGCCGCATCCTGGCGAACGCGCCCGGCACGGTGATCGCGTCCGCCCGGTAGCCGTTCACCGTGAACAGCGTGCCGGTCAGCTGGTTCTGCGGCTGGTACGGACGCCCGTTGGCGGCGCTGGCCGGGTCCATGAAGGTGCCCGTCCAGGTGCCGCTCGGGTCGGGAACGCCGTTGGGCACCGGGAAGGAGAGCTTGGTCTCCTTGTAGCAGACCAGGGTCCGGTTGGCGGTGTCGGCGCCGTCGATGCTCGGCGCCAGCCGGGTCTTCCAGAAGATCTCGTTCCCGGCGAAGTACGTCTGGTGCTGCCCGGCGCGCCGGGCGTTCAGGGCGTTGGTGAACTGGTCCTGCGTCCAGTACTCGTCGTGCCCCGAGGACATGAACACCTTGTGGTTCTGCATCAGGGAGGCGCCGCGCACCGACATGTCGATCCCGGACATGTAGCTGAGGTCGTAGCCGTTGCGCTCCAGCCACGAGATCATCTGGTACTCGGAGCCGTAGATCCCGTTCTCCCCGCCGATGTCCATCGGCCGGTTGTAACTCACCTCGTACGCGCGCCCGTCCGGGGCCGGACCGCCGCCGTCGTAGAGGTCCTGGCCGCCGTAGTTGTTGTACGCCTGCCAGGTCTGGTCGCTCGTCTGCACCAGGATGTCGGAGTGGCTGGAGTCGTCGCGGACGACGAACGGGTACGGCATCAGTCCGTTGCCGTCCGCCTGGTCGAAGTTGGCGATGTACAGGCCGGAGACGGCGTTGGACGGCACGCTCCACGTGGCCGTCACGGGCCAGTTGCCGCAGTCGACCAGGCCGGTCGAGGCCTTGGTCGTGCAGGACTTCGGACTCCCGCCCTGGGAGAAGTTGGCCGGGTAGGTCTGGGCGGCCTGGGCCTGCGTCGACAGCAGCCGGGCGCCGTCGCCCGCGTAGTGGCCCAGCCGGTAGACCGAGACGCGGTACGGGGAGGGGGACTGGACCTTGAACTGCACGGTGTCGCCGGCCTGGACGCTCATCTGGGCGCTGAAGCCCTTGATGTCGCCCCAGGCACTGGGCGCGAACCACTCCGACATCGGGGTGCCCGGCTTGGAGTTCTCGCAGACGACGGCGTTGGACGTCGGACCGCAGGGGTCGGCGGCACCGGCCACCGAGGCCGGTGAGAGAACCGTGGCCACCAGGGCGGCGACCACGGTGAAAAGACCGTACCGGAACCGGAGCAGCCTTCTCCGCTTGTTCATCTGTACCTCATCTGTTTGCGTGAACCGGGAGGCGTCAGCGCAGGGTGCCGCTGAGCGCGTCCACGACCCGCCGCTGCTGGTCGGCGGTGATCTGCGGGAAGAGGGGGAGGGAGAGCATCCGGTCCGCGGCCTCCTCGGCGTGCGGGAAGGCGCCGCGGCCGTGCCCGAGGTGGGCGAAGGCCGGGGTGAGGTGGACCGGGGCCGGATAGTGCACGCCCGCGCCGATGCCCTCCGCGTTGAGCTTGCCGACGACGGCGTCGCGGTCCGCTCCGGCGACCCGTACGACGTACAGGTGCCACACGTGGACGTTGCCCTCCGCCGTGAGCGGCAGGGTGACCCGGCCGGCCGCCGCGAGCTCGCCGAGGAGGCCGTCGTAGCGGGCGGCCGCGGCCCGGCGGGCCGCGTTCCCCTCCGCCAGCCGGGCCAGCTTCGCCCGCAGCACCACGGCCTGCAGGCCGTCCAGCCGGCTGTTGAAACCGGTCACGTCGTGCCGGTACTTGGCGACGCCGCCGTGGTTGGCCAGGGCCCGGACCAGGTCCGCGCTCTCCTCGTCGTCGGTCACCACCGCGCCCGCGTCGCCGTACGCGCCCAGGTTCTTGCCCGGGTAGAAGCTGGTCGCGGCGATCCCGCCGCTGCCGGGGGAGCGGCCGTCGCGGGTCGCACCCTGGCTCTGCGCGGCGTCCTCGACGATCCGCACGTGCGCCGGCAACCGCGAGGTCAGCTCCGCGGTCGCGGCGCACTGCCCGTACAGGTGGACCGGGACCACCGCGCGGGTGGCCTTCCCGACCGCGTCCAGCGCGGCCTCCGGGTCCATCAGCAGCGTGTCGGGAAGGCAGTCGACCAGCACCGGCCGGGCGCCGATCCGGGCGACGGCGCCCGCGGTCGCGATGAAGGTGTTGGCGGGCAGCACCACCTCGTCGCCCACCCCCACCCCACTGGCCCGCAGCGCCAGTTCGAGGGCGTCGGTGCCGTTGGCGACGCCCACGCAGTGCCCGACGCCGGCGAACTCGGCGTACTCGCGCTCGAACGCGCGGACCTCCTCGCCGCCGATGAAGGCGGTGTCCGCGAGGACACGGTCGAATCCGGCCTGCAATTCCCCGGCCACCTCGGCGTGCGCCGCCTTCAGGTCCACGAGCGGTATCTGGTTCATGCGACTGGGCTCCCCATCCGTGTCCCCGGCCGGCGGCCGGTCATCTCCCCATCGGTCCGCAGCTCGTCGAGCGCCGGAGCGTCCGCGGCGCGCAGCCGGCGGGCCGGGCTCCCGGCCCACACCTCGCCCGGCGGCACATCGGCCAGGACCGTGCTTCCCATACCGGTCAGCGACCAGGCGCCGACCGTCGTGTACTCGCGGACCAGCGAGCCCGCCCCCACATAGGCCCCCCGCCCCAGCCGCACCCCGCCGCCGAGGCGCACGCCCGAGGCGAGCGTGGCGAAGTCCCCGACCGCGTCGTCGTGGGTGAGGACCACCTGCGGCATCACCGCCACGTGCGAGCCCACCCGGACGGCGGCCGTCAGCACGCAGTGCGCGAGCAGCACCGAGCCCGCGCCGAGCACCGAGGACCCCGACACCACCGCCGTGGGGTGGACCACCGTCGCGTAGCGGTTCACGGGCAGCCCCAGCCGCCGTACGAGGCGGGCGCGTACGGCGTAGTCGCGCGGGCTGCCCACGCAGACCACCACCCGGGCGGCCCACAGCTCGTGCACCCGGTCGCTGCCGCCCAGCACCGGCACCCCGTCCACGTCCCGGCCCTCCAGCGCCGGGTCGTCGTCGAGGTGCCCGGCGAGCCGCCACCGCGGCGGGAGGCCCCGCGCCGCGTCGGCGGCGGCCACGTCCCGGACCGCCTGGGCGGTCTCCCGGGCGAACCCGCCCGCGCCGACGATCAGCAGGTCCTCGGTCTGCCGCGGCCCGTTCATCCGCCGGCCTGTTCCCGCAGCACCGTCACCACCCGGTCCTGCTCGGCGTCGGTCATGGCGTGGAACAGCGGCAGGATCAGCGAATCGCGGCTGATCCGCTCGGTCACCGGCAGCGGCGCCGCCCCGTGCCCGGCGTACGCCGGCTCCAGGTGCGAGGCCATGATCCCGCGGCGGGCCGAGATCCCCGCCTCGGAGAGCGCCGCGAGCAGCTCGTCCCGGCCGGCCGGGAAGTCCTCGGCCGGCAGCACCCAGTACGACTGGAAGTTGCCCTGGCCGTGAGCGGGGTCCCGGACCGGGGTGAGCCCCGGCACGTCGCGCAGCAGCTCCTCGTACCGGGCGGCAAGCCGCCGGCGCCGGGCGACGATCTCGTCCAGCTTGCCGAGCTGCACCAGGCCGACCGCGGCCTGGATGTCGGTCATCCGGTAGTTGTAGCCGACCTCCAGGTAGCTCTCGACGATCGGCTTGCTGCTCGCGTGCCGCTGCGCCGCCGACACGTTCATCCCGTGCTCGCGCAGCCGGCGCAGCCGCTCCGCCCACCGCGCGTCGTCCGTGGTCAGCATGCCGCCCTCGCCGGTGGTGATCACCTTGCGGGGGTGGAAGGACCAGGCGGCCAGCAGGGCGCCGTGGCCCACCGACTTGCCGCCGACCGTCGCGCCGATGCCGCAGGCGGCGTCCTCCACCAGGGCGACGTCCCAGCCGGCGCACGCCGCGCGCAGCGCGTGCACGTCCGCGGGCACCCCGCCCTGATGGACGGCGAGCACCGCCTTCGTGCGGGGCGTGCGGACCGCGTCAACGGTGGCCGGGGTGAGGTTTCCGGTGGCCTCCTCGACGTCCGCGAACACCGGCCGCGCGCCCACGTAGCGGACCGCGTTGGCGGTGGCGATGAAGGACAGCGAGGGAACGATCACCTCGTCGCCCGGGCCCAGGTCCAGCGCGACGAGGGCCAGGTGCAGGGCGGTGGTGCAGGAACTCACCGCGATGCCGTGCTCGGCGCCCACCCGCTCCGCGAAGGCCCGCTCGAACTCGGCGACCCGCGGGCCCTGGGCCACCCAGCCCGAGAGCACGGCGTCGGCCGCGGCCTTCGCCTCCGCCTCGCCCAGCCACGGCACCATGACCGGGATGCGGGCGGGCGGTACGGGATCCTGCGCGCTCATCGGCCGGTCTCCCCGGCCGCGGTGTCGGCCGCCGCCGCGGCAGCCGCCGCCGCGGAGTCGGCGGCGCGCTCGGCCCGCCACCAGTCGACCAGGTCGCGGAGCCCGCTGCGCAGGTCGATCCCGGCGGTGAAGCCGAGCCGCTCCGCGGCCTGCGCGGTGTCCGCGAGCCGGCGGGTCACGCCGTTCACGGCGCGCGCCGGACCGTGCTCCGGCACCAGGCCGTCCGCGCCCATCGCCTCCAGCAGGCCGTTCGCCAGCTCCAGCAGGCTGGTCTCGGTCCCGCTCGCGATGTTGAACACCTCGTCGGTCAGGTCCGATTCGGCGGCCAGCAGGTTGGCGCGCGCGATGTCCCGCACGTCGACGAAGTCCATGGTCTGGAGGCCGTCTCCGAGGATCAGCGGGGGCTCGCCCGAGGCGATGCGCTCCATCCAGCGGATCAGCACCTCGGTGTAGAGCCCGTGGATGTCCATCCGCGGCCCGTACACGTTGAAGTAGCGCAGGGCGACGTAGTCCAGCCCGTACATGGAGTGGAAGCTGCGCAGCATCCCCTCGTTGAACGCCTTCGCGGCGCCGTAGAAGGTGTCGTTGTTGTACGGGTGGTGGCGCTCGGTGGTGGGGAACTGCTCGGCCAGCCCGTAGACCGAGGCCGAGGACGAGGCGATCACCTTGCCCACCCCGGCGGCGGCCGCCGCCTCCAGCACGTTGAACGTGCCGTCCACCATGACCTCGTTCGCCAGCCGCGGCTCCTCCGCGCACTGGGTGATCCGGATGGCCGCCAGGTGGAACACCAGCTCGGCGCCCTCCGTCACCTTGCGCACCGCCGCCAGGTCGCGGATGTCCCCCTCGACGACCTCCACCACACCGCTCGGCAGGGCGCGGGCCAGGTTGGCCGTCCGCCCCCGCACGAAGTTGTCGAGCACGACGACCTCGCGTGCCCCGTTGTCCACCAGCAGGTCCACCAGGTGCGAGCCGATCGTGCCCGCTCCGCCGGTGACCAGAATCCTCTTGCCTCGTACGCTGCTCAACGCCCTGCCCCCACTGAGTCGTTCATCGTCTTTCGTGTCGCTGACCCGCGAAACGGTCAGCGGCCGGTGCGCAGTCCGACGACCGCGCCCTTGAACTCCAGGCTCCGGGAGGCCGCTTCCAGGATGTCCAGCACCTTCAGGCCCGCCCGCCCGTCGGTCAGCGCGGGCCGCCCCGAGCCGATCGCCGCGGCGAACTCCTCGACCATGCTGCGCAGCGCCTCCTTCTCACCGATCGCGGGCGCCACCATGTCGCCGGTCCGGTAGGAGACGAGCATGTCGCGGCGCTCGTCCGCGCCGATCTCCTGCGGGGTGCTCAGCTCCACGCCGCGGTCGAACACGGCCACGCGCTGGGAGGGGTTGAGGTCGTCCCACACCAGGGTGCGCTTGGACCCGCCGACCATGGTGGTGCGCACCTTCGTCGGGGACAGCCAGTTGACGTGCACGTGCGCGATGGCACCGGTGCTCAGCTGGAGCGTCAGATAGGCCACGCAGGACTGTCCGGCCCCGATCGGGTCGGCTCCGTGCGCGGCGACGGCCACGGGCCGGACGTGGTCCGGGAGGATGAAGTCGAGGACCGACAGGTCGTGCGGGGCCAGGTCCCACAGGACGTCGATGTCCTTCTGGACGAGCCCCAGGTTGATCCGTACCGAGTCGACGAAGTGGATCTCGCCGAGTTCGCCGGAGCGGACCATCTCCCGGATGCGGCCCACCGCCGGGGTATAGCAGTACGTGTGGTCGCACATCAGCGTGAGACCGCGTTCCTCGGCCTCGTTGACGAGCCGCAGCCCGTCCTCGTACGTGGCCGCGAGGGGCTTCTCCACCAGGACGTGCTTGCCGGCGCGCAGGGCGGCCAGCGCGACGTCCAGGTGCGTTCCGGCCGGCGTGGCGACGGCCACCGCGTCGACCTCCGGATCGGCGAGGACCGCCGCGTAGTCCGAGGTCGCCTGGACGGTGGAGTAGGCCCCGAGCACCTGCCGGGCCCGGTCGACGTTCAGATCACAGAGCCAGCGCAGCCGGAACTGCGGACTGGACTGGAAGTTGCGCACGAGATTGGGGCCCCAGTAGCCCGCACCGACCACGGCGACGCCTAACGGCTCCGCCCGGCCGGCGGCCTTCGCGCCGGTGTCCTTCACAGTGTTGGGCTTCACAGCGTTCCCCTTCCTTCCGCGCACGCCGACCGGCGTGCCGACAACTCGTGGCCGGGGCGCGTGGGAGGGAGGGGTTGCCGTCGAGGGCAGGCCGGACGCCTGCGCGACCCGTGCCTGACCCGCTCAACGGTGATGGCCCCCCACAACCGATGCTTCGCGTGTTCCGCGTACTACCCCCCGGCCGGCCGCATGTTCCCCCAAGCAGCCGAACCCGTACCTCTTGCCGAAACCGCTCGGCGCCGCTCAATCTAGTCCACCGGGCGTACCCCCGGGCAGAGTTGGCGGAATCGTCCGGCCCAGGTGTTCGACCGTGCATACTGCCCGGGTGACCAGCATCGTGATACCGGCCCACAACGAGAGCCGGGTCATCGGCCGGCTCCTGGACGCGCTCCTGGCCGACGCCGATTCCGACACCCTCACCGACACGGACGGCCCCGACATCGTCGTGGTGTGCAACGGCTGCACGGACGACACCGCCCGGGTGGCGGCCGCGCGCGGGCCCCGGGTACGGGTCGTGGAGATCCCGACTCCCTCCAAACACACGGCACTCCGGGTCGGGGACGAGCACGCGCGGGGCTTCCCCCGCCTCTACGTGGACGCCGACGTGGTCGTCGGGGCCGCCGACGTGCGGGCCCTGACCGGCGCGCTCGCCGGGAGCCCCGGCCTGCTCGCCGCCGCCCCCGGCCGCGACATCCCGCTGGCCGGCTGCGCCCGGCCGGTCCGGGCGTACTACCGGGTGTGGCAGCGGCTTCCGGCCGTCCGCGAGGGCCTGTTCGGGCGGGGGGTCATCGCGGTGACCGAACCGGGGCACGCGCGGATCGCCGCGCTCCCCCCGCTGATGGCCGACGACCTGGCCGCGTCCCTCGCCTTCGGGCCGGGGGAGCGGCGCGTGGTCGAGGCGGCCCGGGTCGTCGTGCACCCGCCGCGCACCTGGCCCGACCTGGTCCGGCGGCGGATCCGCGCGGCGACCTCCGCCGCCGAGTTCGAGCGCTTCCAGGCCTCGCGACGGGCCGGCGCGGCCGCCCCGTCCGCCCGTACGGGCACGTCCGATCTGCGCGCCCTCCTGCGGGAGCAGCCGCGGCTGCTCCCCGGGGTGCTGGTCTTCGTCGTGGCCGCGCTCGCCGCCCGCAGGGGGTCCCGCAAGGCCATCCGGACCCAGGACTTCTCCACCTGGCTGCGGGACGAGAGCAGCCGGCAGGGCTGACCGGCTCGATCCCGGCGATCGGGACGTCCGGTCGAATCGGGACGTCCGGCCGAATCGGGACGTCCGGCCGAATCGGGCCGTACGCCGCACCGTTGGCCCGTACAACCATTAGGGTTTCCTTCGCACGTTCGAGTGACTCAGACCGCTGGCACCGGGAGCTCCAGAGCATGTACCTCGCGGACCGCTCCGCGCCCTCGCCCGCGGACACGCAGACCGCGCCGGACGGCAGACGCTTACGGGCCCCCGCCGTCAGTTCGGCCGTACTGGCCCTCGGCACGGTCAGTCTGATCACCGACGTCTCCTCGGAGATGGTCACCGCCGTCCTGCCCCTGTACCTGATCGCGGGGCTCGGCCTGAGCCCGCTCGGTTTCGGCGCGCTCGACGGCCTCTACAACGGAGTCAGCGCCCTGGTGCAGCTGACCGGCGGCCATCTCGCCGACCGGGTCCGCAACCACAAACTGATCGCCGGCATCGGCTACGGCCTGTCCGCCCTGTGCAAGCCGCTGTTGCTCTTCGCCCACAGCCTCGGCCCGATCAGCGTGATCCTCGCGCTGGAACGCACCGGCAAGGGCCTGCGCACCGCCCCGCGCGACGCCATGATCTCCCTCTCCACCCCGGCGGACGCACAAGGCCGTGCCTTCGGCGTGCACCGGGCCATGGACACCACCGGGGCGCTGCTCGGCCCGCTCGCCGCGTTCCTCGTCCTGAGCGTCGCGGTCGACGGCTACGACGCGGTCTTCGGCGTCAGCGCGTGCGTCGCGGTGCTCGGTGTCGTGGTGCTCATGCTGTTCGTCCCGTCCGGCGGCGGCGAGGCCCCGACCCGGCCGTCCGGCGGCCGCAGCGCCGCGGCCCGCCCGGACCCCGTACGGCTGCGCGACGCGCTCGGCCTGCTGCGCCTGCCCCGGCTGCGCAACCTGGCGATCTGCGCCGTCCTGCTGGGCGTCACCACCGTCAGCGACGCCTTCGTCTACCTGCTGTTGCAGCGCCGCACCGGCATCGCCGACCAGTGGTTCCCGCTGCTGCCGCTGGGCACCGCCGCGGTGTTCCTGCTGCTGGCCGTCCCCGCCGGGAGCCTCGCCGACCGGATCGGCCGGCGCACCGTGTTCCTGACGGGGCACGGACTCCTGCTGGCCGGGTACGGGCTGCTGCTGTGGGCCCCGGACTGGCCGCCGCTGCCCTACCTCGTCCTCGCGCTGCACGGCATGTTCTACGCCGCCACCGACGGGGTGCTGCCCGCCGCCGTGGCCGCCACCGTCCCCGGGCGGCTGCGCGCCACCGGCCTGGCCCTGGTCGGCACCGGCCAGGCGCTGGCCCGCTTCGGCTGCTCGCTGGCCTTCGGCGGGGCGTGGAGCCTCTGGGGCGCCGGCCCGGCACTCGCCGCCGCGGCGGCGGGGCTGCTGTGCTGCGCGGCCGTCGCCGGACTCGTCCTGCGTCCCGAGGCCCCCGGCGACACGCCGGCTGACCCGCCCGCCGGCACGCCCGCCCTTCCCGACCCGACCCGAAGCCCGTGAGGCCCCTCGTATGACGCTGTCGTTGTCACGCCGCCTGCTCGTCCTCGCGGTGGCGGTGCTGCTGCTCGGAGGTCTCGCCGCCGTACTGGTGGTACGCGCCGCCGACCGCGCCGGGCGGCCGGGGACGGGCGGCCCGGAGACCGCCGCGGGTGGCGTCACGCTCACCCGGCAGGGCGAACTGTTCTTCCTCGACAGCGGACAGGGCCCCCACCGCGGGGCCCTCGCCTCGGTCCCGGCCGGCGCGCCGCAGTCCGCGCGCACCGCCTCCGACCTCAACTGCCGGCGTTTCCACGCCGCCGCGGGCACCGGCGTGTGCCTGCGCTCCTCGCCGGGCGCGCTCGCCCAGGACAACAAGGCCCTGATCGTCGACGCCGACCTGCGCACGGTGCGCAGCCTGCCGCTCGCGGGCACCCCGAGCCGCGCCCGCGTCTCGCCCAGCGGCCGGTTCGCCGCCTGGACCGTCTTCGTCTCGGGCGAGTCCTACGGCTCCGCGTTCTTCTCCACCCGGACCGCGATCCTGGACACGCGCACCGGCAAGCTCGAATCCAGCCTGGAGGAGTTCGCCATCTCCATGGACGGCCGGGACTACCGCGCCCAGGACGTGAACTTCTGGGGCGTCACCTTCTCCAAGGACGACGACACCTTCTACGCCACCCTCGCCACCGCCGGCCGGACCCATCTGGTCAAGGGGTCGATCTCCCGGCGCACCGTCACCACCCTGGCGCAGAACGTCGAATGCCCGTCGCTGTCGCCGGACGAGACCCGCATCGCGTACAAGAAGCGGGTGCGGCCCGGCGCCACGCTGTGGCGCGAACACGTCATGGACCTGGGTACGCTCCGCGAGCACGCGCTCGCCGAGAAGCGCAGCGTGGACGACCAGGCCGCGTGGCTCGACGACCGGACCCTCGCCTACGCCCTGCCCACCGACGGTGCCGCCGACAGCACGGACCTGTGGACCGTGCCCGCCGACGGCACCGGCGCCCCCCGGCTGCTGACCTCCGGCGCCTTCTCCCCGTCCCGCCCGGGCTGACGGGCCCGCGTACGGGCCCGTCAGCCCGGGCGGTCAGGCCCGGTCCACGAAGGTCCTCACCCGTTCGACGAGCGAGGCGGCGTCCCGGATCCACCCGTAGTGCCGGCTGCCCGGCGCCCCTTCGCCGAGGACCAGCTCCCAGTGCGTCACCCGCGCGCTCGTGAGCTTGTCGCTGAGCCCCCGCACCCCGGCGGGCGGGGCCATCCCGTCGCCCTTGACGGTCACCGCGAGCACCGGCAGGTCCAGCTTGGCCAGCCAGGGCTCGAAGTCCACGGGGGAGGACGGCACGTCGTAGCGGCCCGTCCGGACCTGGGTGGCCATGTCCCGCAGGATCTGCGCGGAGTCGTTGCCCAGCACTCCGATGCGCCGGCCGGGGAAGTACCCGTACGCCGAGGAGAACGCGGCCGCGAGCTGGAATCCCGCGAGCATCCCCAGACTCCGCGGGAACGGCCAGCCGCGGTAGTGGCAGGACGGGGCGCCCACCAGGACCGCGCCCGCGGCCATGTGCGGTTCCTGGCTCAGGTAGAGCGTGCCGAGCTGCCCCCCGAGGCTGTGCCCCAGGAGGTGGCGCGGCGCTCCGGGGAAGGCGGCCGCGACCGTGCGGAACAGCGCGGGGAGGTCGTACGCCACGATCTCGTGGTAGCCGTAGCGCACCCCGCGCCCCGCCTGCACGGAACTCGTCCCCTGCCCCCGCAGCTCACCGACGGCCACCTGGAACCCCGCCCCGGCGAGGGCCTGCGCCAGCGGGGTGTAGGCGGCGGCCCTGGTGCCCATGGCGGGCATGCACACCAGCACGGGAGCCGACGGGTCGTCGGTCCTGCGGTACAGCCGGACGTCGGCCGTGGCGCCGTCGTCGGCGCGCACGGTCTCCGTGGTCATCTCTGTGGACGGAATTACAGGCCTCCCTCGCTCGTGGCCATCCTGCGCATCTCCCGGAACACGTTCAACAGCTGGATCTCGCTCGATCCTTCGAAGATCGTGAGGGCGCGCGCGTCGCGCCAGCGCTTCTCCACCCCGTAGTCGGCGGCGATGCCCCGCCAGCCGTACAGCTGCAGGATCTCGTTCGACGCGCGCACGGCCAGTTCCGTCGCGGCGTACTTCGCCATGGAGCTCTCCTTGCCGAAGGGCAGCCCCTGATCGGCGAGGGCCGTGGCCTCCTCCAGGAGCTTGCGCGCCGCGCAGAGCTCCACGTACAGCCGCCCCAGGGTCAGCTGCACGTGGCTCAGGGTGTCCATGCGGTCGTCCGGGTAGACCCGGCGCTCGCCCACCCACGTCAGCGCGTCCTTGAGCATGGCGGCCACGAGTCCGGTGCCGCACGCGGCCCCGCCGATGCGGATGGTCGCCAGGAGCTCGTTCAGCAGGAACTCCCCGTCACCGGCCCGTCCGATCAGGCTGACCGGCTCCAGGGCCACGTCCCGGAAGGTGACCGAGGGCGTGGGAAGGCAGCGGAAGGCCGCCTTCTCGATGTCCTCGCTCACGGTCACACCAGGAGCATCGCGCGGGACGGCGAAGAACGACAGACCCCGTTTGCGGTTGTCGATCACCGTGTTGGCCAGGACGAGGAACACGTCGGCGACGGTCCCGTTGCCGGACATGCACTTGCCGCCGTTGAGCAGCCAGCCCGCATCGGTCCGCACGGCGCGGGTGGTGGCCGCCAGCAGGTTCGAGCCGTTCTCGGGCTCGGTGAGCCCGAGCGCCGCGTACCCGTTGTCCTTCAGGAGCCGGGTGACGAAGAGCTCCTGCTGCTCCGGGGTGCCGGCGGCGACCACGGGATGCAGGGCGCCGCGGTTGAACACCAGCGTCCAGGTCATCCCGGGGCAGACCGCCGACAGTTCGGTGATGCCCTCGGCGAACTCCGTGTACGAGAGCCCGGCGCCGCCCAGTTCCTCGGGGAAGGCCGCGTTGAGGATCCCCTGCGCCGCCGCCCGTTCGTGGATCGGGACGGGGAACGTCCGCTGCTCGTCGTAGTGGCGTACGTGCGGTGCCATCACCTCATCGGCAAACGTGCGGAATATCTGCTTCCACTCTGATCGACTGCGCGATTCTTCCACGACCATCCTAAGAAACGGTGATGACGAACTTGCCGATGTTGTCCCGGTTGCGGAGCCGGGTGATCGCCTGCGGGGCGTCCTCGAGAGCGAAGAGCCCACCCACGGCGGGACGGAACACGCCCGCGTCGATCAGCTCGACGAGGCGGTCCATCAGAGGCCGGAGCCTGGACGGATCACGCGCCAGCGCCCCGACGTTCACCGTGCAGAAGGAGCGGCTGCTCATGAACAGGTCCCGGCCGTTCACGGCCAGGTCGAGCACTCCCGCCGCCCCGATCTCGATGAAGCGGCCCCCGGAACGCAGCAGGGCGAGGCCCTTGCCCACGGCGTCCCCGGAGAGGGAGTCGACGATGAGGTCGAGCCCCTGGTCGGGCGTGATCTCCCGGACCGCGTCGGCGAAGTCCGCCTCCGCGTAGTTGATCGGGTGCTGGACGCCCAGCGCCCGCAGGTGGTCCAGCTTGGCCTCCGTGCTCGCCGTACCGAACACGGTCGCGCCGTGGTGCAGCGCCAGCTGCACGCACGCCGTGCCCGTCGCCCCGGCCGCGGCCTGGACGAGCACCCGGTCGCCCGGGTCCACGCGCGCCTCGCGCTCCAGGCACGCGATGGCGGTGAGGCCGCTGATCAGCATGGCCACCGCGTCGGTGTGGGAGACGCCGGCGGGCAGCGGAGCCACCGTGTACGCCTCCGTCGTCACGCGGGCCGCGTAACCCCCCTGCGGGGTGAGCGCGATGACCGCGTCGCCGGGCCGGACGTGCTCGACCGCGTCACCCACCGCGTGCACGACACCGGCCACCTCGTGCCCGGGGACGAACGGCGGGCTGGAGAGGAACGGGTGGAAACCGGTGGAGGCCAGTACGTCGATGAAGTTGACGCCGACCGCGTGCACGTCGATGACGACCTCCCCCGGCGCGGGCTTGCGCACGGGCACGTCCTGCAGCCGCATGTCGAGCCCGGACGGGGTCGCGACCACCGTGTACCCGCGGACGGTGCTGTGGCGCTCCGCCTCGTCCAGCGTGATCTCCTGGGCGCTCGCCGCCGGCGCCTCGGGCCCCGCAGCCTCCCGGGAATCCTCCCCGGAGGTCTCCTGGGACTCCGCCGTCCCGAGCAGGCCTTCCAGATGGAGCCCCACGGCGTCCACCGTCCGGTGGTTGAACATGAACGTCGCCGGCAGTTCGAGCCCGAAGTGGGCCCCGATCCTGCGGGTGATGGAGACGGCGAGCAGCGAGTCGACCCCCAGCCGGTCGAAGCGGACCGAGGTGTCGATCTCGCCCGGCGAGCGGCGCAGCGCACGGGCCAGCTCCGCGCGGACGAACTCGGCCGCGGAGCCCGCCGCGCCCTCCGGCCGCGCCGTGGCCCGGGCCCGCGGCGCCGCGGCCCCGCCGGAGCCGCGGTTGAAGCGGGCCACCAGCCCGTCCGCGACCTCGTCGCGTACGTCCAGCACCGCCAGCTGCGGGTGGGAGCCGGCCAGGGCGAGCAGGAACGCACGTGCCCCCTCGTCCGGGGACATCGGGTGCAGGCCCGATTCGATCAGCTGGCGCTGGTACTTGGGGTCCGCGACCATGCCCAGCTCCGCCCACGGGCCCCAGTTGACCGTACGCACCGGTGTGCGCCGGCCGCGTCCGGTGCCGGTCAGCGCGTCGAGCGTGGCGTTGCCCGCCGCGTAGGCACCCTGGCCCGGGGTCACGAACAGGCTGGCCATGGAGGAGAACAGGACGATGAAGTCCAGGTCCTCCGAGGCCACCGCGTCGATGAGGATCCGGGCGCCGAGCTCCTTCGGCCGCATGATCGCGTGCATGCGCTCGGGCGGCGTGGACTCGATCAGCGCGTCGTCCAGGACGCCCGCGGTGTGGATCACGCCGTGCAGTGCCCCGAACTGACGCAGCGTCCGGTCCAGGGCGCTCCGTACGGCGGCCGCGTCGGTCACGTCGGCCTGGAGGTAGAGCAGCCGTCCGCCGGCGGCGTCGACCGCCTCCTCCAGCTGCGGGTCGACGTCCGCCCGTCGGCCGGTGAGCACCACCCGGGCCCCCGCCTCGCGGGCGAGGGTGACCGCGAGCGTCGAACCCAGGCCGCCCTGGCCGCCCGTGATCCAGTAGACGCCACCGGGCCTCAGGTCCGCCGGGACGGAGCCGGGCTCCACCGGGGTCAGGGACGGGAGCGTGCGCTCCCCGTGCCGGTACCGGACGAGGAACGCGTCCGCCGGTACGGCGAGTTCCGCCGCGATGTCACGGGCGAGTTCGCGCGTCGCCAGCTCGTCCGCCTCGATCCGGACGGCCCGCCCCGACCAGGTCACGGTCTCCTGTTCGAGGGCGCGCAGCAGCGGCGGCAGCGCCACGTCGCTGCTCACCAGCGCGAGCTCGCGGCGCGCCGCGGCCCCGGTCCGCGCGGCGCAGCGCAGCAGCGCGAGGAAGGCCTCGCGCTCCGGCTCGACGACGAGCAGGCGCGCGGCGGCCGGCTGCGCCTCCAGGAACGCCAGGCCGTCCTCGCCTTCGGGCAGCGGCAGGACGGTGCAGTCGGCGCCGCCCCCGCGCAGCTCCTCCACCAGGGGCGCGCACCGCTGCGCGTCCCCGGTCAGGAGGACGACGTGACGGGGGCGTTCGGCCGGCTCGGCGGGCCGGGCCCGCGGCCGCTCGTCCACGGCGAAGAACCGCAGGGAGTGCCGGGTGCGGATCCGCTTCAGCGACACCCCCGTGAACCGCGCGAGGACCCGGCCCTCGGGGTCGAGGACCGCGACGTCACAGTCGAAGGTGTCCGCGTCCTCGTCCTCGTCGAGCTCGCCCCGCAGCCGTACGTGGGCCAGGGCCGGACCGGACCACGGCGCGAAGACGTCGACGCGGCGGTAGCCGAACCCGACGAAGGTCCCGTTGACCCCGGCGTCGAAGGAGAGCCCGGCGATCGACTGCATCGCCCCGTCCGCGACGTCCGCGGGAAGCGGGCGGCCCAGGGTCCCCGACGAGGGCGGCGCGAGCTCGGTGAGCAGCTCCTTCTCGCCCAGCCACATCCCGGTCACCATCCGCATGCTGTCCCCGTACGACAGACCGGAGGCCGCGAGGTGCTCGTACAGGGCCTGCGTCTCGACCGGCCGGGGGCAGCGCCGCCGGATCGCGGACAGATCGACCGCGGGCGGCACGGGGCCGGTGGCCGACCACGCGGCGGAGAGGTGCTCCTCCCACGCCGCGCCCGGCTCGTCCGCCGCGCGGCTCTCCACGGACAGGTACGGCTCGTCCCCCGCGCGCAACCGCCGGGAGACCCGTACGTGCCGGGACTCGCCCTCGGCGACCGCCAGCGAGTTGGTCACCAGGACGTCGTCGAGCCCGTACCCGCCCACCGGGGCGGGGTCGAGCTCCTTCAGCGCGGCGTCGAGCATCCACGCGGCGGGCGCGATGGCCCGCTCCTGCACGCGGTGGTCGCGGATCACCGGCAGCGAGCCGGTGACCAGCGTCCCGTCCGCCTGGGGGCCCGGCGGCTCGATCCAGTGCTCCTGGCGCTGCCAGGGGTACGCGGGCAACCGCGTGCCGGCCCGGGGCGCGCCGCCGTGGAAGGCACGCCAGTCGATCTCGCACCCGGCCTCGAACAGCGCGGCGACCGACTCGTAGGGGGCCCGGTCGTCCATGCGCCGCATCGCCGGTACGGCGGCCACGGGACGGTCCTCGTCCTCCAGGCACTCGGTCACCGAGACCGACAGCAGGGGGTGCGGGCTCAGTTCCAGGAACACGCGGTGGCCGGCCGTCCCGGCGCCGCGGACGGCGTCGGCGAACAGCACCGGCTCGCGCAGACTGCGCCACCAGTACTCCGCTGTCAGTCCGTTCGTGTCGAAGCGCTCCCCGGTGAGGGAGGAGTGGAAGGCGATGCCCGCGGGACGCGGCGACAGCCCGGAGAGCTCCGAGACGAGGTCCTCCCGCAGGTCCTCCAGCAGGGCGCAGTGCGAGGCCACGTCCACCTTCACCCGGCGGCAGAAGACGCCCTTGGCGTCCATGGCGTCGACGAACGCGTCGACGGCCGCGGTCTCCCCGGAGACGATCGTGGTGGCCGGACCGTTGTGCGCGGCGAGCGACAGGCGCTCCCCGTACGGCTCAAGAGCCTTGCGCACGTCCGACACGGGCAGCGAGACCAGCGCCATGGCGCCCTGCCCCCGGTGGCGCATCATCAGGGCGCTGCGGCGGCAGATGATCCGCGCCGCGTCCTCCAGACGCAGCGCACCCGAGACGTGGGCCGCCGCGACCTCGCCCATGCTGTGGCCGATGACCGCGGCGGGCTCGACGCCCCAGGACCGGAAGACCGCCGCCAGACCCACCTGCATCGCGAAGACCGCCGGCTGGACGACGTCGATCCGCTCCAGCAGCGGGGCGGCGTCCTCCTGGGTCAGGACCTCGCGCAGCGACCACGTGACATGGGCCGCGAACGCCTGCTCGCAGCGCGAGACGGCCAGGTCGAAGGCGGGCTCGGCGGCGAGCAGGGCCCGGCCCATCCCCAGCCACTGGGCGCCCTGCCCGGGGAACACGAAGACGACGCCCGCGTCGTCCGGCACGTGGCGCCCGGCCGTGAACTCCTCCCGCAGCCGGGCGAGGAGCTCGTCCTTGTCGGCGAAGGCGAACGCGGCGCGGAACTCGCGCCCGCGCGGCCCGCCGCGGCCCCGCAGCAGCGTCGCCGCGGCCGTGCCCCGGCTCAGCTCGTCACCGCTCAGCCCGCCGGCCCACGCCGCGTGGTCCGCGGCCTGCGCGCGCAGGGCCGTCTCGGTGCCCGCGGACAGCGCCAGCAGCCCGACGGGGTGCTCCGCGACGGCCACCGGCTCCGCCTCCGGGGCGGGGCCGAGGACCGCGTGCGCGTTGGTGCCGCCGAAGCCGAACGAGCTCACCCCGACCACGCCGACCTCGGCGGGGGACTCCCAGCGCCGCAGCGCGGACTGCACGCGCAGCCCGAGTCCGCCGAAGTCGATGTCGGGGTTCGGCTCCTCGCAGTGCAGGGAGGCCGGCAGGGCCTTGTGCTCGAAGCTCAGGGCCAGCTTGATCAGGCCGGCGATGCCGGCCGCCGCCTCCAGGTGCCCGACGTTCGTCTTCACCGAACCGATCGCGCACGGCCGGTCCGCCGCGCGGCCCCGGCCCAGTACGTTCCCCAGCGCGGCGGCCTCGATCTGGTCGCCGATGGCCGTCCCCGTGCCGTGGGCCTCGACGTAGCCGACCTCCGCCGGTGCGACGCCGGCCTGGGCGAGCGCGAGGCGTACGACGTCCTCCTGCGCCTGACGGCTCGGTGCCAGCAGTCCGTTGGTCCGCCCGTCGGAGGTCACCGCCGACCCGCGGATCACCGCCGAGACGCGGTCGCCGTCGCGCAGCGCCTCGCTCAGCGGCTTCAGTACGACGACGCCCGCGCCCTCGCTGCGCACGTAGCCGTCGGCCTGCGCGGAGAAGGCCTTGCAGCGCCCGTCGGGCGCCATGACGCCCGAGGCGTCGAAGGCCTCGGTGATCGCCGGGCTCAGGATCACGTTGACCCCGCCGACGATGGCCACGCCGCACTCGCCGCGCCGGATCGCGTCGCAGGCGAGGTGGACGGCGACGAGGGACGAGGAGCAGGCCGTGTCGACCGTCAGGCTCGGTCCGCGCAGGTCCAGTACGTAGGAGAGCCGGTTGGCGGCGACGCTGGAGGCCCCGCCCAGCAGGGAGTAGGCGTCCGCCGACGGCGCGTTCGACAGCGCGTCGCGGTAGTCCGAGCTGGAGATGCCGACGAAGACGCCCGTGGGCGAACCGGCCAGGCCGTACGGGTCGATCCCCGCGTCCTCGACCGCCTCCCAGGCGACCTCCAGCATGAGCCGCTGCTGCGGGTCGATCTTGGCGGCCTCGTGTTCGCTGATGCCGAAGAAGTCGAGGTCCAGGCCGCCGACGCGGTCGAGGAAGCCGCCGAGGCCGGCGCGGTCCGTGCCGCTGTTCCCGCGGCCCCAGCGGGAGAACCGCCCGTCGGGGATCCGCCCGATGGCGTCGACGCCGTTCTCCAGGAGGTCCCAGAAGGCCTCCGGGCCGTCGGCCCCGGGGAACCTGCACCCCATGCCGATGATCGCGATCGGTTCGCCGGGCCGCTGTCCGGCGGACGCGCGGCGCGGTGTGCTGCGGGCGGCCCGGTCGGGCCGGGTGCCCTGGAGGTGGTCCAGGATCTCCCTGAGCGTGGGATGTTCGTACGCGACCGTCGGCGAGACCTTCCGGCCGAGGCGGGCGCCGATCTCACCGGCGAGCGCGACCGCGTCGATCGAGGACAGGCCGTACGCGGCCAGCGGTTCGTGGGCCGAGATCTCGTCGCCCGAACCCATGTGGGCCAGCTCGGCGATGCGCCGGCGCAGCCAGGTTTCCAGTTCCGGTTCCGTGTCCGTCATGTGCTTCCCCCTGTGTTCTGCTGTCGTGCAAGTCAGCGCTTCGCGTTCCACGGATCGAGGCCGGCCAGGTACTCCTTCCGGGTTTCGCTGCGCTGCAACTTCCCGCTCGACGTCTTGGGAAGGGTTCCGGCGGGCAGGAGGACGACGTCGCGCGCGGTCAGCCGGTGCTCCTGCATCACGGCGCGCCGTACGGCGTTCGCCACGCTCTCGGGCTCCGCCGCGTCCGTGCCGCCGGCGGCCTCCCGGCGGAGCTCGGCCGCGACCACCACCGCCTCTTCCCCGTCGTGCTCCACGCCGAAGGCCGCCACGCATCCGGGGCGGATCGCGGGGTGCGCGCTCTCGGCGGTCCGCTCGATGTCGTGGGGGTAGTGGTTGCGCCCGCCCACGATGATGACGTCCTTGATGCGGCCGCAGACGAAGAGGCCGTCCTCCGTCTGGAAGCCCAGGTCCCCCGTGCGCATGTACGGGCCTTCGCCGCTGTCGCCCAGCGTGGCCTCGAAGGCCTCGCGGCTGAGGTCGGGGCGCTGCCAGTAGCCGACGGCGACGCTCTCGCCCGCGACCCAGATCTCACCGACCTGTCCCGGAAGGCAGCGGATGTGCTTCTCCGGGTCGACGACGGCCACGTCCAGGGTCCGGCTGACGCCGCAGCTGACGAGCACGCGCGCGTGCGGGTCGTCCTGCGGCACGATCTCCGCGAAACCGCGCTCCAGCTCGTTCTCGTCGAAGGAGCGGAACGTCCACGGCCGTGCGAGCGGCGCACCGCTCACCAGCAGTGTGCTCTCGGCGAGCCCGTACACCGGCACGATGGATTCCGGACGGAAGCCCGTGGAGGCGAAGGCCTCGGCGAACCGGATCATCGAGTCCGCGCGCACCGGCTCGGCGCCGTTCGTCGCGACGGCCCAGGAGGAGAGGTCCAGCGACGCACGGTCCTCGTCGGTCACTTTTCGCGTACACAGGTCGAACGCGAAATTGGGGGCCGCCGAAAGCGTCCCCCGGTACGTCGATATCGCGCGCAGCCAGCGCACCGGGCTCTGCAGGAACGCCACGGTGGGCATCAGAACGGAATGGATCCCCAGCATCACCGGCAGGATGATCATGGAGATGAGCCCCATGTCGTGATAGGGCGGCAGCCAGCCGACCACGACCGTGGACGTGTCCATCCCGAGCGACGTGCGGATGAGGTCGATGTTGTGGGCCAGGTTGCGGTGGGTGACCATCACCCCCTTCGGCTGCCCGGTGGAACCCGAGGTGTACTGCAGGAATGCGAGCGAATCCGGATCCGGGGCCGCGGCGGACCATTCCGCTCCGTTTTCCTCGGGAATCGTGTCGACCGCCAGCCAGGCCGTTCCCCGGATTTCCGGAATGGTGCGTGCCGTCGTCTCGATGACCGCCTGGATGTCCGCGGTGGTCAGCACGGCGGCGGGCTGGGCGTCCTCGGCGATGCCGGCCAGCCGCAGCAGTCCACGGGCGCGCTGCGCGGGGTGCGGGAGGTAGGCGGGCACCGCGACCACGCCCGCGTACAGGCATCCGAAGAAGGCGACGACGAAGTCCTGGCCGGGAGTGAACAGCAGGAGCGCCCGGGAGCCCGGCTCCACCTGCGCGCGCAGGTCCGCGGCGACGGCGCGCGCCCTGGCGTCGAGCGTCGCGAAGGTGAGGGAGGGTTCCGCCTCCTCGCCGTCGGGAAGGAAGGTGAACAGCGCGTCCTCTGGAATACGGGCGGCGTGGGCGTGCAGGGCGTCGACGACGGTGGCGTAGGGGATGTCGTCCAGGGCAGCGGGCAACGGCGATAATGATTCGTCAAGCATTCTCAGCCTCAATCAGTGCCGGAAGTTGATGCTCGCACCGGGTGCGGGCCGGCGGGCAAATGGCGAAAGCGACCCGCGACTCCATGAGTGCGGTCGGCGCGAAATACCCGTTCTTCGATCCGCTCGGGCGGAGTACAGCAGAGAAGAAGTCAAGCCGGATATGGGGTACTGGGCAGTACTGGTCCAAACCTTAGGTCGGCCCGCGCTACCCGGTCAACTCGCATTGAATGGCCGGATGATGTCTGTGAATCCATGGCGGGCCATTGTTTTCGGCCATCTTCAAAAGGCCTCGAAGGATAGGTTCCGCACGCCGTTGTGGCTCCGAGCGGGGAGGACGACATCCGCGCCCGGTGACCGCAGATGACAGTTACTGAGCGAAAACGACCGCTTGTGGGGAAGATATCTCGCCAGTCTGGCGCGATATCTTCACAAACGGTGGCCTCCGGGAGGTTCGAGGGGCCGCGTGTGGGCAGGCGCGGGGCATGACCCTGGAGCATCCGGCGGAGCAGGGCGGGTCCGGGCGGCGCACCCGCTTCGCGAAGCTCGCGGAGCTGGCGTCCAACTTCACCAGCTCCCCCCTCTTCTCCTTCCTCTGCGTCCTGCTGGTGGCCGCCTTCCTGGTGGTCCACTTCGCGGGCTTGGGCGAGAGCTGGCAGCACCTGGTGGGCGACGCGATGGGCGCGGTCGCCCTGCTGCTCCTGGCCCTGCTCAAGAACTCCGAGCGCCGGGCCGAACACGCGATCCAGCTCAAGCTCGACGCCATCGCCGCCGCCCTGCTGGAGCAGCAGGAGGGCAATACGGGCCAGGCGCACAGGGACCTGCGGGAGGCGATCGGCATCGAGGACCGCCGGTAGCCTCCGGCGGTTCGGCAGGGGGGTCGGCCGGGGCCGGGCGGTTGGCTGCGCCGCCTGTTGGCTGCGCCGCTTGGGCGGGGTACGGGGCTGGCTGCGCCGGAGCCGGGTGGTACGGGGGCCGTTTGTGCCGGGGTCGGGCGCCGGTTGGCTGCGCCGCTCGGGCGGGGTACGGGGGGCTGGCTGCGCCGGGTCCGGATCGGAGGGGGCCGGTTGTGCCGGGGTCGGGCGCGCGCCGGGGTGTCTCCTCGGGCGCCGAACGTGACGAGGAGTCGGAGCGTCTGGGCACCTTGCGTTCGACGCCCTGCGGGGATCACCCCGGCACACACCCGACCCCGTCCCAACCGGCCCCGGCTGCTACCCCCATTCCTTCAGCCTCGCCGCATCAAATTCAGCCTCGCCGGCGTTTGAGGCGCGGGGTTCGGGGCGGAGCCCCGGTCTTTGGGCCGCACCGTTCGGCCTTGCCGCACCACTCCAGCCCCTCCGGCGTTTGAGTGGGGTCCCCCCGGACGAAGTCTGGGGGAGGGTCCGGGCGGAGCTCGGCGGGGGGCGGGGCGGAGCCCCGGCAGCGGCGCCGCGGGCTCCGGGTCTGCCGCGGCCCGGCCGGCGAGGCGATCGGCCGAGCGGCCGTCGTACGGGGCGCTTTCGAGTGACATCGCCGCGCAGCCTCGGCCACCGGCGCTCCGGAGTCCTCGACCATCTCAGGCGGCACGCACGGCCGCTCGGGCCGGGCACCGCCGTACCGCGGCTCCGGGCCGCCGCTGGGAGATCACGTGTACGTCCTGCTCGTCGCGAGCGCGTTCAACAGCCTCACGCAGCGAGTCCACGCCGAGCTGCGCGACCACGGCCACCGCGTCGCGGTCGAACTCGCCCTGCCCGGCGCCTCCCTGGCCGAAGCCGTGCGCGGGCACCGGCCCGACCTCGTCATCGCCCCGATGCTGCGGACAGCCCTCCCCGAGGAGGTGTGGTCCGCCCACACCTGCCTGATCGTCCACCCGGGACCGGTCGGCGACCGCGGTCCCTCCTCCCTCGACCGCGCGATCCAGGACCGGGAGACCCGATGGGGGGTCACGGTCCTGCAGGCCAACGCCGAGATGGACGCCGGCGACGTCTGGGCGAGCGTCGACTGCCCGGTGCCGCCCGTCGGCAAGAGCGACCTCTACCGCGGCGAGATCGCCGACGCGGCCCTGGAGGCGGTCCTCCTCGCGGTGGAACGCTTCGCCTCCGGCACCTACGTCCCGCGGCCGCAGACCGGCGGCCGGGCCCGGCCCCTGCTGCGCCAGGAGGAACGCCGGATCGACTGGGAAGCGGACGGCACCGAGCAGGTCCTGCGCGCGCTGCGCGCCGCCGACTCGCAGCCCGGTGTACGGGACGACCTGCTCGGCGGCGAGTGGTTCCTGCACGGAGGGCACCGCGAGGACCACTTGCGCGGTCGGCCCGGCGAACTGCTGGCCACCCGCGCCGGCGCGGTCTGCCGGGCCACCGCCGACGGCGCCGTCTGGATCCCCGAACTGCGCGCCCGCCGCCGGCCCGGCCGGCCGGCCGAGCCCAAACTGCCCGCGACCGTGGCCCTCGCGGACCGGCTGCCCCCGCTTCCCGAGGTGCCCGCGCCCCCGCACGCCGGCCCCCACCGCCGCGCCTGGTCCGACATCGGCTACCACGAGGAGGGCCAGGCCGGCTTCCTGACCTTCTCCTTCCCCGGCGGGGCGATGAGTACCGCGCACTGCCGCCGCCTGCTGGACGCGTACCGGACCGCCTGCACCCGCCCCACCTCCGTGCTGGTCCTGGGCGGCGGTCGCGACTTCTTCTCCAACGGCATCCACCTGGGCGTCATCGAGGCCGCCGCCGACCCGGCGGAGGAGTCCTGGGCCAACATCAACGCCATGGACGACCTCGTCGAGGCGGTCCTGACCACCACCGACCGCCTGGTGGTCGGCGCGCTGGGCGGCAACGCCGCCGCCGGAGGGGCCGTGCTCGCCCTCGCGGCCGACGAGGTCTGGTGCCGCTCGGGCGTCGTCCTGAACCCGCACTACCGCCTGATGGGGCTGTACGGCTCCGAGTACTGGACGTACACCCTGCCCCGCCGCGTCGGCCCGGCCGTCGCCGAGCGCCTCACCGCCGAGGCCCAGCCGCTGAGCGCCGCCGCCGCCCACCGGCTGGGCCTGGTCGACCGTACGGTGCCCTGCGCGCCCGAGGAGTTCGCCGGCGAGACGCAGCGCCTCGCGGCCCGCCTCGCCGCCCTGCCCGCCACCACGGCCCGGATCGCCGCCAAGAAGGCGGCGCGCGAGCGCGACGAGGCGGAGCGGCCGCTGGCCGCCTACCGCGAGGCCGAGCTGGCCCGCATGCGCCGCACCTTCTTCGACCCGGACGCCCCGTACCACGCCCTGCGGCGCGCCTTCGTGCGCAAGGAGCGCGCGGTCGCCACCCCGCCCGTCACTGGACTGGCCGTACCAGACGCGGCGCCCGGACCCACCTGCTGTTAGCAAGAAGGGTGAGGACGAGACAGGCCGCCTCTCCGCACCCCCCTTCCCGACCCCCTCCCCGAGGAGGCATCCCATGGCCGCAGTGACGAAGGACCCGGTCGAAGACCCCCCGATCCACATCCTCTGGATCAACGCGGGACTGAGCTGCGACGGCGACTCGGTGTCCTTGACGGCCGCGATGCAGCCGAGCATCGAGGAGATCGTGACCGGCGTGCTGCCCGGTCTGCCCAAGATCGCCGTGCACTGGCCGCTGATCGACTTCGAATGCGGACCGGTCGGCGGCGCCGACACGTTCATCGAGTGGTTCTTCAAGGGCGAGCGGGGCGAGATCGATCCCTTCGTCCTGGTCGTCGAGGGGTCGATCCCCAACGAGAAGATCAAGCCCGAGGGCTACTGGTGCGGCTTCGGCGACGACCCGGAGACCGGTCAGCCCATCACCACCAGCGAATGGATCGACCGCCTTGCCCCCAAGGCCCTCGCGGTCGTGGCCATCGGCACCTGCGCCACGTACGGCGGCATCCACGCGATGGAGGGCAACCCGACGGGCGCCATGGGCGTGCCCGACTACCTGGGCTGGGACTGGACCTCGAAGGCCGGCATCCCGATCGTGTGCGTGCCGGGCTGCCCGATCCAGCCGGACAACTTCTCGGAGACCCTGACCTACCTGCTCTACCAGGCGGCCGGCTCGGCCCCGATGATCCCCCTCGACGACAAGCTCCGCCCGACCTGGCTCTTCGGGGCCACCGTCCACGAGGGCTGCGACCGCGCCGGCTACTACGAGCAGGGCCAGTTCGCCGAGACCTACGACTCCCCGCGCTGTCTGGTCAAGCTCGGCTGCTGGGGTCCCGTCGTCAAGTGCAACGTCCCCAAGCGCGGCTGGATGAACGGCATCGGCGGCTGCCCGAACGTCGGCGGCATCTGCATCGCCTGCACGATGCCCGGCTTCCCCGACAAGTTCATGCCGTTCATGGACGAACCCCCCGGCGCCAAGGTCTCCACGAAGGCCAGCGGCGCGTACGGGGCCCTGGTCCGCAAGCTCCGGTCGGTCACCGCCCACACCGTGGACGAGGAACCGAAGTGGAGGCACGGCGGCCGCAGCCTGACCACGGGCTACCGCCCGCCCTGGTGACGGCCCGCTCCTCCCCTCCGCAGCGCACGCGCAGCAACTCCCGCTCCCCGCACCGAAGAAGGGTCACGGCAGACACGATGGCAGCGAACACGAAGGCGGCCGGCGACGGCAGCGGCCTGGTGGAGATGGCCTGGGATCCGATCACCCGGATCGTGGGCAGTCTCGGCATCCACACGAAGATCGACTTCAAGCAGAAGCGCGTCGCGGAGTGCTACAGCACCTCGTCGGTCTTCCGCGGCTACAGCGTCTTCATGCGGGGCAAGGACCCGCGCGACGCGCACTTCATCACCAGCCGCATCTGCGGGATCTGCGGTGACAACCACGCCACCTGTTCCGTGTACGCCCAGAACATGGCCTACGGGGTGAAGCCGCCCCACCTCGCCGAGTGGATCATCAACCTCGGCGAGTCGGCGGAGTACATGTTCGACCACAACATCTTCCAGGAGAACCTGGTCGGGGTCGACTACTGCGAGAAGATGGTCCGCGAGACCAACCCCGGTGTGCTGGAGCTCGCCGAGCGCACGCCGTCCCCGCACGCCGGGGAGCACGGCTACAAGACCATCGCCGACATCATGCGCTCCCTCAACCCCATCGAGGGCGAGTTCTACCGCGAGGCCCTCCAGGTCAGCCGCTACACGCGCGAGATGTTCTGCCTGATGGAGGGGCGCCACGTGCACCCCTCCACGCTCTACCCGGGCGGCGTCGGCACCATCGCCTCCGTCCAGCTGTTCACGGACTACATGAGCCGCCTCATGCGGTACTGCGAGTTCATGAAGAAGGTCGTCCCCCTCCACGACGACCTCTTCGACTTCTTCTACGAGGCCCTGCCCGGGTACGAGGAGGTCGGCCGCCGGCGCGTCCTGCTCGGCTGCTGGGGCGCCCTCAACGACCCCGAGTACTGCGACTTCACGTACGCCAACATGACCGACTGGGGACGGAAGATGTTCGTCACCCCGGGCGTGATCGTCGACGGCAAACTGGTCACCAACGACCTCACCGAGATCAACCTCGGCATCCGCATCCTGCTCGGCAGCTCGTACTACGACGACTGGCAGGGCCAGGAGCAGTTCGTCACCCACGACCCGCTCGGCAACCCGGTCGACCCCCGCCACCCGTGGAACCAGCACACCATCCCCGCCCCGCAGAAGCGGAACTTCGACGACAAGTACAGCTGGGTGATGTCGCCCCGCTGGTTCGACGGCAAGGACCACCTCGCGCTCGACACCGGCGGCGGCCCCATCGCCCGCCTGTGGTCCACCGCCCTGTCGGGGCTGGTCCACACCGACTACGTCCAGGCCACCGGGCACAGCGTCGTCATCACCCTGCCCCGCACGATGACCAAGCCCGAGACCCGCTTCGAGTGGAAGATCCCGAAGTGGAGCAACGCGCTGGAGCGCAACCGCGCCCGCACCTACTTCCAGGCGTACGCGGCCGCCATCGCCCTGCACTGCGCCGAGAAGGGCCTCGCCGAGGTCCGTGCGGGACGCACGCAGACCTGGGAGAAGTTCGAGGTCCCGGACGAGGGTCTCGGCGTCGGCTTCACCGAGGCCGTCCGGGGCGTCCTGTCGCACCACATGGTGATCCGCGACGGGAAGATCGCCAACTACCACCCGTACCCGCCGACGCCCTGGAACGCCAGCGTCCGCGACAGCTACGGCACACCGGGACCGTACGAGGACGCCGTGCAGAACACCCCGATCTTCGAGGAGAACACCCCGGAGAACTTCAAGGGCATCGACATCATGCGCACGGTGCGCAGCTTCGACCCCTGCCTGCCCTGCGGCGTCCACATGTACGTCGGCGGCGGCAAGACCGTGAAGACCATGCACGTGCCCACCGGCCTGAGCGGACTGGGCGGATGAGCGCGGTGCTCGACGCCGCCCAGGCGGGGCGCAGGGTCGAGGAGGTGCTCGACCGGATCGCCGCCACGGGCGACCGGGCGGCCTGCGCGGCCGCCGAGGAACTGGTGCGGGTCCTCATGGACTTCTACGGCGCCGGGCTCGCCCGGATCGTCGAGGGACTGGGCAAGGGCCCGCTCGACGCGGTGCTCGACGACGAACTCGTGGCGAGCCTGCTCTCCCTGCACGGCCTGCATCCCGAGGACGCGCGCACCCGGATCGCCCGCGCCCTGGACTCCGTGGCCGACCCGGTGGAGCTGGTCGGCTTCGACGAGGGCACCGGCGTCCTGCGGCTGCGCCCCGGGGCCGCCTCCGGCGGCTGCGGCTGCGGCAGCGGCGATCAGGACGCCGCCCGGCGGACCCTGGAGGACACCCTCGCCTGTTTCGCGCCCGAGGTGACGAGCGTGGAGATGGAGCCCGCCGCGGCCCCGCCGCCCGCCCTCCTCCAGATCGGCACCCGGCCCCCCAGCCCGGCGCGGGTGTCGTGACCGGGCCCGGAATCCGTACGGACGGCCCGCGCGCCCCGCGCGGGCTGCGCCGGTTCGCGGGCCCGCGCCCGCCGCGGCCCGAGACCTGCGAACTGTGCGGGGTGATCGTGCCCGGGGAGTCCCACCGCCACCTGGTGGAGACCGAGAAGCGGACGCTGCTCTGCGCCTGCACCCCCTGCGCCCTGCTGTTCGACCGGCCGGGCGTGGCCACGGGGGGGCTGCGGGCCGTCCCCGTGCGCTACCTCACCGACCCGGGCCACCGGCTCGACGACGGCGCGTGGGAACTCCTCCAGATCCCGGTCGGCGTCGCGTTCTTCTTCCGCAACGCCGCCCTCGACCGGCTCGTCGCCCTCTACCCGAGCCCGGCCGGAGCCACCGAGAGCGAACTCGCCCCGGAGACCTGGCAGACCGTCCTGGGCGCGGGCCGGCTCGCCGAGCTGCTCGAACCGGACGTGGAGGCGCTGCTGCTGCGCCGCTCGGAGGGCCGCACCGAGTGCTACCTGGTGCCCATCGACATCTGCTACGAGCTGGTGGGGCGGATGCGGATGCTGTGGCAGGGCTTCGACGGCGGGGCGGAGGCCCGGGCCGCGCTGCGGGAGTTCTTCGCGCAGGTGGAGCGCCGGGCCAGGGTTCTGGCGGAGGAAGGGGTCCGATGACAGCGATGCCTTCGACGCCGGTGACGCCGATGACCACGGGAACGACGGAGACGGCGGGGACGGCGGGGATGACGGAGCTCGGCTTCACCTGCACCGGGGTGCGGGCCGACCCCTACGCCGCCGGCCCCACCCTCGTCTTCCGGCTGCGCGTCACCGCCGCCGGGGGAGCCCGCGTCCACGCCCTCGCCCTGCGCTGCCAGATCCGCATCGAACCGGCCCGGCGCGGCTACGGCCCCGCCGAGGCCGAAGGGCTGGCGGACCTGTTCGGGGAGCGCTCCCGATGGGGGACCACGCTCAAGCCCGTGCAGTTCGCGCAGGTCCAGGCCATGGTCCCGAGCTTCACCGGGGAGACCGAGACCGACCTGGTCGTGCCGTGCACCTACGACATGGACATCGCCGCGACCCGCTACTTCGAAGCCCTGGCGGACGGGGAGGTACCCCTGCTGATGCTGTTCTCCGGCACCGCCTTCACCGGTGACGGCGGCTTCCGGGTCGAGCCGGTGCCCTGGGACCGCGAAGCCGCGTACCGGATGCCCGTGGCCGTGTGGCGCGAGATGGTCGAGCAGCACTTCCCCGGCTGCGGCTGGCTCCGGCTGCCCCGCGACACCATGGACGAGCTGCTCGCCTTCCGCTCCCGCAACGCGCTCGCCTCGTGGGAGGCGACCGTACGGGCCCTGCTGGACGCGGCCGCCCCACCGCCGCAGCCGCCCCCGCCGGGGGCGCCCCGGCCGGGTGCGGTCCTGCCCCGCCGCACCGGGAGGACCGCCCCGTGACCGGTTCCCCGACCACGACGATCACCACCACCGCCGAGTCCCGCTTCGCCGTCGCCCGGCAGGTGGCCGACGCCGTCCTCCTCGAGGGGTACGTGCTCTACCCGTACCGGGCCTCGGCGGCCAAGAACCGGCTGCGCTGGCAGTTCGGCGTGCTCGTCCCCCCGGCGTGGGGCCGCGCGCACGACGAGCACGCCTTCCAGCAGACCGAGATCCTGATGGAGCCGCGGGGTGAGGCGACGCTCTCCCTGGAGCTGCGGTTCCTGCGGGCGCAGCGCCGTACGGTGCAACAGGCCCTCGACGGCGGCCGTTTCGCCGAGGTGGCCGAGCTGCACCTGGACGACCGCGTGCTGGTCCCCTGGGACGAGGGCGTGGAGGAACGGGCCGAACTGTCCGTCCCCGTCGCCGAGCTGGCGGCCGGGGAGGTGACCGTTCCCTTCCGCCGCCCCGCCCGCGACGAGACCGAGACCGTCCTCGACGCCGACGGGCGGACGGTGGGCCGCCTGGTGCGGCGCACCGAGGAGGCCGAGGGCGTCCTCCGGCTCCGGGTCACCGAACTCGACGGCGCCTACCGGGTGTTCAGGCTCCGGGCGGTGGTGGAGAACACCAGCCCGTGGGCCCCGCCGGCCGGGTCGGGGAACGGCTCCGCCGACCGGGAGGCCGCCCTGCCGTACTCGCTGGTCGCCGCCCACCTCCTGCTCGGCCTCGACTCCGGCTCCTTCCTGTCGATGACCGACCCGCCCGAGTGGGCCCGGGAGGCGGCGGCGGCGTGCGTCAACCGCCACACCTGGCCGGTGCTCGCGGGCGAACCCGGCCGCGCCGACGTGGTCCTCTCCTCCCCGATCATCCTGGAGGACCACGCGGCCATCGCCCCCGAGAGCGCGGGCGCGATGTACGACGCCACCGAGATCGACGAGATCCTCGCCCTGCGCACGGCGGCCCTGACCGACCGGGAGAAGCGCGAGGCACGCGGTACGGACGCCCGGGCGGCCGCCGTGATCGACCTCGCCGACTCCATGCCTCCCGAGGTGCTGGACCGCCTGCACGGCGCGGTGCGCGCCCTGCGGGAGATCACCGGCCCGGACCAGCCGCCCCTGCTGACGGAACTGCCCTCCGAGGACACGGTGTTCAGCCCGGACACCCCCTGGTGGGACCCGGCCCGGGCGGAGACCGCGGACCCGGCCCGTGACCGGATCACGATCGCCGGCGTCTGCGTCGGTCCCGGCAGCCGGGTCCTGCTCCGCCCCGGACTGCGCCGCACCGACGCCCAGGACCTGTTCCTCCAGGGCCGTGCCGCGCTGGTCGAGGCGGTCCTGCACGACGTCGACGGCGGGGTCCACCTCGCCGTCACCGTGGAGGAGGACCCGGGCGCGGACATCCGCCGCGAGCAGGGCAGGTTCCTCTACTTCCAGCCCGACGAGGTCACCCCCCTGGAGGACGCGTGAGCGGCAGGGTCCTGATCGCGGGCATCGGCAACGTCTTCCTCGGCGACGACGGCTTCGGCGTCGAGACCGTACGGGCGCTGTCCGCGCACCCGCTGCCCGACGGGGTCGAGGCGGTGGACTTCGGCGTACGCGGGGTCCACCTCGCCTACCAGCTCCTCGACGGCTACGACACGCTCCTGCTGGTCGACGCCACCGCACGCGGTGGCGAGCCGGGCACGCTCTACCTCATCGAGGCCGACGGGAGCGGGGAGCCGGGCAGCGCCGGCCCCGTGGGCACGGCGCCCGGCGCCCCCGTCCTCGACGGCCACCACATGTCCCCCGACGCCGTCCTGGCGCTGCTCGGCACCCTGTGCGCCGGGACCGGCACCACCCCACCACGGCGCACGCTGGTCCTCGGCTGCGAACCGGCCTGCCTCGACGAGGGCATCGGGCTCAGCGCCGCCGTGACCGCCGCCGTGCCGGAAGCCGTACGCATGGCCCTCGACCTGATCCGCACCCCGGCCCCCGACGAAGCCGGCGGCCCCCGCCGCGAACTGAGGAGAACCCCATGAAGAACGCCGTCATCGGCGGGGCCGCGGCCGCCGCCCTCGCCGCTGTCCTGGTCGTGTTCCTCCCCGACCTCAGGCGCTACCTGCGCATGCGCAGGATGTGACGCCGCTGTCCCTGCCGCGCCCGAATGGCGTACGGGGCGCGCCGCGCACCGGCGTGCCCGACCGTGACGACCCCGTCCCGCCGGTGTAATGAGCCCCGGCAGGACGGAGTCCCATGCACGAGATGTCCATCGCCATGGCCGTAGTGGGCCAGGTGGAAGAGGCGGCCCGGGCGGGCGGCGCGCGCGCCGTCAGCTCCGTACGGCTGCGGGTCGGCGAGCTGGCGGGCGTGGTGCCCGACGCGCTGGCCTTCTGTTTCGAACTGGCCTGCGCCGGAACGGTCCTCGACGGCGCGTCGCTCGTCACCGAATCCGTGCCGGGCCACGCCCGCTGCGCCTCCTGCCCCGGCACCTGGGCCGTGGGGATGCCCCCCGAACTGTGCTGCCCCGGATGCGGCAGGGCCACCGACGTGGAACTGCTGTCCGGCCGTGAGCTGGAGATCCTCAGCGTGTGCTGGGAGGACGGCCCCGCCGGTGCCCGTACCCGCGAACCGATTCCCGAGGAGGCCTGAACCATGTGCCGAGTGGTCGATCTGCGGCAGGCGGTACTCGCCAAGAACGACATGGCGGCCCAGGTCCTGCGCGCCGAACTCACCGCCCGCGGAACGACGGTGGTCAACCTGCTCTCCAGCCCCGGCAGCGGGAAGACGGCGCTGCTGGAGCGCGAACTGCTCCTCGCCCGTGAGCGGGGCGTGGCCGTGGCCGCGCTGACGGCGGACCTGGCCACCGAGAACGACGCCCAGCGGCTGGCCCGTTCGGGCGTACCGGTCAAGCAGGTGCTCACCGACGGGCTGTGCCACCTGGAGGCCGGGATGCTCGGCCGGCACCTGGACGGCTGGCTGCCCGAGGACACCCGGCTGCTCTTCGTGGAGAACGTGGGCAACCTCGTCTGCCCGGCCTCCTACGACCTGGGGGAGTCGCTGCGCGTGGTCCTGGCGTCGGTGACGGAGGGCGAGGACAAGCCGCTGAAGTACCCGACGGCCTTCGGACTGGCCCAGCTGGTGGTGGTCACCAAGACCGACATCGCGCGGGCCGTCGCATTCGACGAGGCCGCCTTCCGCGCCCACGTCGAGCAGGTCAACCCCGGTGTGGAGGTGGTCCTCACCTCGGCCCGCGCGGGTGAGGGGCTCGGCCTGCTCCTCGACCGGGCGCTGGCGGCGGGGGAGGGCGCAGGGACGCACACCCCGGTCATGGCGGGCCTGCCGCAGTCGCACGGCCACGACCACGGGGACGGTCACGGCCACCACCACGGGGACGGCCATGTGCACGTCCACGGGCACGGGGACGACCACGACCACGATCACGATCACGACCACGACCACGACCACGATCACGACCACCCGCACGTGCCTTCCGCCGCACAGACCCGCTGATGGAGGCCGTGCAGCGCCGCCGGGTCACCGTCCGCGGCGTGGTCCAGGGCGTCGGCTTCCGGCCCTACGTCTACACCCGCGCGACCGGACTCGGCCTCGCCGGGCACGTCACCAACACCCCCGAGGGCGTCGTCGCGGAGGTCGAGGGCGCCCCGGCCGACGTCCTCCGCTTCTGTGAGCGGCTCGCCGCGGACGCGCCCCCGCTGGCCGTCGTGGACGCCGTCGACCACTGCGAGGTCCCGGTCTCGGGCGGCGCCGGATTCACCATCATCGCCTCCCGGACCGGCGGCCCGGCCCGCACCCTGGTCTCCCCGGACGTGGCCACCTGCGCCGACTGCCTCGCCGAACTGGCGGACCCGGCCGACCGCCGCCACCGGCACCCCTTCATCACCTGCACCCACTGCGGGCCGCGGTTCACCATCGTCACCGGGCTGCCGTACGACCGCGCCCACACCACCATGGCCCGCTTCCCGATGTGCGCCGACTGCGCCCGCGAGTACGGCGACCCCGCCGACCGCCGTTTCCACGCCCAGCCGGTCGCCTGCCCGGCCTGCGGCCCCCGGCTGAGGCTGCTCACCGGGCAGCCGCCCCGCGAGACCCCGGGCGTCGATCCGGTCGCCGAGGCGCGCCGGCTCCTGGCGGCCGGGGCGATCCTCGCCGTGAAGGGCCTGGGCGGCTACCACCTGGCCTGCGACGCCACCCACCCGGGAGCCGTGGCCGAACTGCGCCGCCGCAAGAACCGCGGTGACAAGCCCTTCGCCCTGATGGCCCGGGACCTCTCCGACGCCGAGCGGTTCGCGCACATCGGCCCCGAGGAGCGCACGCTGCTGGCGGGAGGCGTACGGCCCATCGTGCTGCTGCGCCGGCGCGACGGCGGCGCGGCGGGTCCGGGCGCCCTGGGCGCCCTGGCTGACGGGGCCGCCCCGCGCTGTCCCGACCTCGGCGTGATGCTCCCGTACACCCCGGTCCACCACCTGCTGCTCGGCCTGCCCGGCGACCCGCCGGGCCCCCGCCTGCTCGTCATGACCAGCGGGAACCTCGCCGGCGAGCCCATCGTCACCGACGACGACGAGGCCCTGGACCGGCTCGCCGGCCTCGCGGACGCCTGGCTCACGCACGACCGCCCCATCCACGTGCCCTGCGACGACTCCGTGGTGCGGGTCTGCGACGGCGAGACGCTGACCCTGCGGCGCTCGCGCGGGTACGCCCCGCTCCCGCTGACCCTGCCGCTGCCGGTCCCCCCGACCCTCGCCGTGGGCGGGGACCTGAAGAACGCCTTCTGCCTCGGGGCGGGGCGCCAGGCCTGGCTGTCCGCCCACGTCGGCGACATGGACGACCTCGCCACCCAGTACGCCTTCGAACGCGCCGAGCGCCAGCTGGAGTCCATCACCGGCGTCGCCCCCCGGCTCCTCGCCGCGGACCGGCACCCCGGCTACCGCGCCACCCGCTGGGCGGGGCGCGCCGCGGCCGGCCGGCCGCTCGTGCGCGTCCAGCACCACCACGCGCACATCGCCTCCGCCATGGCCGAGCACGGTCTGGACGGCGGCCGTCCGGTCATCGGCATCGCCTTCGACGGCACCGGCTACGGCGACGACGGGGCCGTGTGGGGCGGCGAGGTCCTCCTCGCCGACTACGCCGGATACACCCGCTTCGCCCACCTCGGGTACGTCCCGCTCCCGGGCAGGGACGCGGCCGTGCAGCGTCCGTACCGCATGGCGCTGGCCCATCTGCGCGCCGCGGGCATCGACTGGAATCCGGACCTGCCCTGCGCCGCCGCCTGCCCGCCGGAGGAAATCGCGCTCCTGGAACGCCAGTTGGAGCGCGGCTTGAACTGCGTCCCGACCTCCAGCATGGGACGGCTCTTCGACGCCGTCTCCTCCCTGGCCGGCGTCTGCCACCGGGCGGGGTACGAGGCGCAGGCCGCGATCGAGCTGGAGGGCGCGGCGCTCGGCGCGGGCGCGGCCGGCCCCGGCTACTCCTTCGGCCTGCGCCTCCCGCCCGGTCCGGCCGGCGGTGGTCCGGTCACCGCCGATCCCGCGCCCGTACTGGCCGCCGTGGTGGCCGACGTACGCGCGGGCACGCCCCCGGGGCTGATCGCCGCCCGCTTCCACACCGCCGTCGGCGCCCTCGTCGGCACGCTCTGCGCCCTCGCGCGCGAGCGGCACGGACTGGACACCGTCGCGCTGACCGGCGGGGTCTTCGCCAACACCCTGCTGTCGTCCGCGTGCGCCCGCACCCTGCGCGCGAGCGGTTTCACCGTCCTGCGCCACGGCCGGGTCCCCCCGAACGACGGCGGTCTGTCCCTCGGTCAGCTCGTGGTGGCGGCCGCCGCCGACACCGCGCACCATCCACAGCAAGGAGAAGCCCATGTGTCTGGCGGTACCCGGCAGAGTGCTTGACATCGGGGAGAAGGACGGCACCCGCATGGCTACCGTCGACTTCGGCGGCGTGCAGAAGGAGGTATGCCTGGAGTACCTGCCGGACCTCCGGGTGGGCGAGTACGCCATCGTCCACGTGGGCTTCGCCCTCCAGCGCCTCGACGAGGAGTCGGCGCGCAAGACCCTCGAACTCTTCGCGGAACTCGGCATGCTCCAGGAGGAGTTCGGCGATCCGTGGGAGCAGGCCGCCGAAGCCGGCGGCGACCCCTGGCCCTTCGCCGACGGGCCGGCCGTCGCCGCGCCGCAGGGGGAGGTCGCGCCGTGAAGTACATCGACGAGTTCCAGGACCCGGAGCTGGCCCGCCGGCTGCTCGACGACATCCACGCCACCGTGACCCGCCCCTGGGCGCTGATGGAGGTCTGCGGTGGCCAGACGCACACCATCATCCGGCACGGCATCGACCAACTGCTGCCGGATCAGGTGGAGTTGATCCACGGTCCGGGCTGTCCGGTGTGCGTGACCCCGCTGGAGGTCATCGACAAGGCGCTGGAGATCGCCTCCCGCTCCGACGTGATCTTCTGCTCGTTCGGGGACATGCTCCGGGTTCCCGGGACCGGCCGGGACCTGTTCCGGGTGCGGAGCGAGGGCGGCGACGTACGCGTCGTCTACTCCCCGCTCGACGCCCTGAGGGTCGCCCAGGAGAACCCGGACCGGCAGGTGGTGTTCTTCGGCATCGGCTTCGAGACCACCGCGCCGCCCAACGCCATGACGGTCCACCAGGCGAAGAAGCTGGGCATCCGCAACTTCAGCCTGCTGGTGTCCCACGTCCGGGTGCCCCCGGCCATCGAGGCGATCATGCAGTCGCCGAGCTGCCGGGTCCAGGGCTTCCTCGCCGCCGGGCACGTGTGCAGTGTGATGGGCGTCAGCGAGTACCCCGCGCTGGCCGCGCGCCACCGCGTGCCGATCGTGGTGACGGGCTTCGAGCCGCTGGACATCCTGGAGGGCGTACGGCGGGCGGTGCGGCAGCTGGAACGCGGCGAGCACACCGTCGACAACGCGTACGCGCGGGCCGTCCGCCCGGAGGGCAACCCGGCGGCCCTCGCCATGCTGGAGGACGTCTTCGAGGTCACCGACCGGGCCTGGCGCGGCATCGGCGTCATCCCCGACAGCGGCTGGCGGCTGTCCGCCCGCTACCGCGACTTCGACGCCGAGCACCGCTTCTCGGTGACCGGCATCAACACCCGCGAACCGGCGGCGTGCCGCAGTGGCGAGGTCCTCCAGGGGCTGCTCAAGCCCCACGAGTGCGAGGCCTTCGGCACGCTGTGCACCCCGCGCAGCCCGCTCGGCGCCACCATGGTCTCCAGTGAGGGAGCCTGCGCCGCGTACTACCTCTACCGGCGGCTGGAACTGAAGACGGTGCCCGCCGCCCCGACCGCTCCGCTGGAGGCGAGTCCCGTTGTCTGACACCGCACTCGACATCACGGGCTGGACCTGTCCGGCCCCGCTGCGCGACCACCCCCGCGTGGTGATGGGCCACGGCGGCGGCGGAGCGCTCTCCGCCGAACTGGTCCAGCACCTCTTCGCCCCCGCCTTCGGCGGCGAGGCGCTGGCCCAGCTCGGGGACTCCGCGGCCCTCTCCCTCGGCGGAGTCCGGCTGGCCTTCTCCACCGACTCGTACGTGGTGCGGCCGCTCTTCTTCCCCGGCGGCACCATCGGCGACCTGGCGGTCAACGGCACGGTGAACGACCTGGCGATGAGCGGGGCCCGGGCGGCCTACCTCTCCTGCGGCTTCATCCTGGAGGAGGGCGTCGAGATGTCCGCGGTGGCGCGCGTGGCCGAGGCCCTGGGCGCCGCCGCGCGGGCCGCGGGCGTGGAGGTGGCCACGGGCGACACCAAGGTGGTCGAAGTGGGCCACGGGGACGGCGTCTACATCAACACCGCGGGCATCGGGATCATCCCCGACGGGGTGGACCTGCGCCCGCAGCGCGTGGTCCCCGGCGACGTCGTCATCGTCAGCGGCGAGATCGGCCTCCACGGGGTGGCGATCATGAGCGTCCGCGAGGGGCTGGAATTCGGCGTGGACATCGAGAGCGACTGCGCGGCCCTGGGCGGCCTCGTGCAGAGCATGCTCGCCGTCACCCCGGACCTGCACGTCCTGCGCGACCCCACCCGAGGCGGCCTGGCGGCCGCGCTCAACGAGATCGCGGCCGCCTCGGGCACCGGCGTCGTGATCACCGAGAGCCGTGTCCCGGTCCCGCCGGCCGTCGCGAACGCCTGCTCCATCCTCGGGCTCGACCCGCTCTACGTGGCCAACGAGGGCAAGCTGGTCGCCTTCGTCCCGCGCGAACACGCCGACGCCGTTCTCGACGCCATGCGCGCCCACCCCCTGGGACGGCACGCCACGGTGATCGGCGAGGCCGTCGACGCGCACCCCGGCATGGTCGTCTCCCGCACCGCCCTCGGCGGCACCCGCGTCGTCGACCTCCCGCTCGGGGAGCAGCTGCCGCGCATCTGCTAGCTCCGGCCGCGCTGCTCAGCGTACGAAGAAGCCCCTGGTGGGACGGGTTCTCGACCGAGATCCCCGGCTCCGCCAGGGGCTTCGTGCGTGCCACCGAACGCGGTTGGGAGCGTGACACCAAGCGCTCCGGAGCGGTTGCTCTCACCCGATCCGCCTTCCGCGCGCCGCGGCCGGCCGGAAGACTCGTCACCAGGAACAAGGCGGGCCCGCCTCCCTGCACACCGACCGAGTGATCCTCCTCGACCGTCAGAAACGAGGCACGCCGTGTTCTTCATCCTCTTCGGCTTGATCTGGGACTGACCGGGGTCGTGCACCTCGTCATGACCCTCGTGTCCCTGTCGGCGCCGCCGGACCATCCCGTCCGGCGCGCCGACCGCCATCTCGTCACCGATGTCATCTGGGCCACCGCGGCCCCCGCCGACCGGCTGGAGCACGTGTACGCCCGCTCCGCCGAAGGGCACCTGGACATCGCCCTGTTCCTCCTGGCCGCCGGCCCGGAGGAAGCCGCTCCGGCCGGCGAGCGGATCGTTCGCAGAGCCCTCGCCGTGGCACCCGCACTGGCCGGCTGGCGCATCGACCCCGTCCCCTTCGAGGAACTCCACCGGGAAGGAGAGAACCCTGTCACAGACGGCCATCCGTGGTGAGGACGACGCCGCTCAGGTCACGCACCTGCCCGCGCTGACCTTCCGCTCGCTGCACGTGCTCCGGACCCCCCACCTGATCCGCGGGGCCGATCCCGAACTGTTCCACCTGGCGCTCCCGCTGCACGGCCGGCCGCTCCTGACCCGTGCCGGCCGGGACACCGTGCTCGGGCCCGGGGAGATGGTCTTCTACGACGGCTCGCGGCCGTTCCGTTCGGTGGTGACGGGGCAAGGGGATCCCGCCGAGCTCATCCAGATCCGCTTCCCGGGGACCCTGCTGCCCCTGCCTCCCGCACGCATGGAAGGCCTCGCGGGCGAGCGGCTGTCCGGCCGTGAGGGGATCGGCCCGCTCCTGACGGACTTCCTCGTCCGCCTGGTCAGGGACGCCCCGCACTACCGGCCGGCCGACACCGCCCGGCTGGGCGGCGTCCTCCTCGACCTGCTGACGGCCCTGCTCGCCCACGAGCTGGACACCGGGGCCCGCGCGGCGCCCGCGTCGTACCGGCGCGCGTTGATGCTCCGCGTGCAGGGCTTCGTGGAGCGCCACCTCGGGGACGCCCGCCTCTCGCCCCAGGCGGTGGCGGCGGCCCACCAGATCTCCGTCAGCTACCTCTACAAGCTCTTCCAGGAGGAGGGGCTGACCGTCGCGGCCTGGATCAGGGAACGGCGTCTGGAGAGCTGCCGCCGCGACCTGTCCGACCCGCGCCTGGACTCCCACCCCGTCCACGTGATCGCCGCGCGCTGGGGCTTCCTCAGCAACGCCCACTTCAGCCGGGCCTTCCGCGCCGCCTACGGGATGTCGCCGAAGGAGTACCGGCACACGGCCGCGCTCCCGCACGGCGTACAAGAACCGTCAACAAGCGTGTTCCCGCAGTCAACGACACGCTGACCGCGCTCCGACATGCTCATGACATGCCACCGCAAGCACCACGACGGAGCGGTGGACACACCACGACAGAGAAGAGACAGACATGTTCGCCAAGATCGAAGCCATGGGTGCCGCCCTGCTCGAGCGCGTCGTCCCCACCGTCACCGCGGACGCCGCGGCCGCGCCCGGCTGGTACCACTACGCCCAGTGCTGGCAGTGCAACAACGGCCCGTGGGGCCACTTCGGCTACAACGCCCCCTGTGAGGCGTACTGGAACGGCTCCAAGTTCACGCGCGGCATCTGCGGCTGAACCCGAAGCACGCACGGGTGAAGACCCGCCCCGCTGCCGGAACGAACCGGTGGCGGGGCCCACCGCCGAAGGGAACGCCCATGTCCTCGTTCGAGATCGCCGTGCGGAGCCTCCTCGGCACGGTCTTCCTGGTCTCGTCCCTGAGCAAGGCGCGCGACCGGGCGGCGTACCGGGGGTTCGTACGGTCCTTGGCCCACATGCGCGTCGTTCCCGCGGCCCTGGACGAGCCGGCCGCGAGGGCGGTCCTGGCCGCGGAGTTCGCGACCTGGCTGCTCCTGGCGGTACCGACCGGGCCGGCCGGCCGGCTGGGGCTGCTCCTCGCGACGCTGCTGCTCGCCGCCTTCACGTTCGGGATCGCCCGGACCCTGCGCCGACGCTCTCCGGTGGCCTGCAACTGCTTCGGGCTCTCCGCCACACCCGTCGGCGGGCGGCACGTCGTACGCAACGTCCTGCTCGCGGCCGCCGCCCTCGGCTGCCTCCTGGCGCCCGCCGCGGGCGGCCCGGCAGGCGCGGGCCACGCGCTGGTGGCGGCCATCGCGGGCCTGGTCACCGGCCTGGTGACCACCGCCCTCGACGAGATCGTCGCGCTCTTCCGGCCCCTCCCGGACACCGGTACGTCCCGAGCGCCCGTCCGTCCGTACGCCTCATGACCGAACCCCAGGAGTCCTGATGTATGTCCTGACAGCAACCGTCGTGCTGCTCTCGGCGCTCTGCCTGCTGAACCTGCTGCTGACCGTCGGCGTCGTCAAACGGCTGCGCGAGCACACCGAGATCCTCGCCCCCATCCGGCAGCAGGCCGGAATCCGCACGGGAGACGAGGTCGGAGACTTCCGGGCCGTCACCGTCGACGGCCGGCCGCTGGAGCGTGATTCGCTGGCCGACGACAGCGTCGTCGCCTTCTTCGCCCCCGACTGCCAGCCGTGCAAGGTCCTGCTCCCCGAGTTCATCCGGTTCGCGGAAACCGACGCGTACGGCCGGGACCACCGGATGGCCGTCGTGATCGGCACCGCGGAGGCCTCCCAGGACCTCGTGGCCCTGCTGAGCCCCGTCGCGCACGTCGTCGTCGAAGAGCCCCTGGGCCCCGTCGGAACCGCCTTCCGCACCTCCGGCACGCCGACCGTGCTCCGGGTCGCCACCGCCGGCGGCCGCACCGTGGTGACCTCCGACCGGGTACTGGCCATGCCCGCCGCGACAGCGGTATGACCAGGGGCGATCGCATGCGCGCCACACCGTCCGGGCTCCTGCGGACCGTCCGCCTCGCGGCCGCGGCCCTGCTGCTGGTGGGAAGGACCGTCCCCTGGCACCTGTCCGCCTTCGCCGTGGTCACCCTCTGCCGGGGGGCCTTCCCGCTGGCCACCGCATGGCTCATGAAGACACTGCTGGACGACCTCGTGCGCGGCGTCGACCTGTCCGGCCTGGCCGGACTGGCGGGCGCCCTCGCCGCCGTCGGCGTGGCCTCGGCGGTCACCCCCCTGGTGTCGCAGTACCTGCACGCCGAGCTGGACCGCAGGACCGGCGTGGTGGCCATGGACCGGCTGTTCGCCGCCGTGGACCGGTCCATCGGCATCAGCCGCTTCGAGGACCCCCGCTTCCTCGACGAACTGCGGCTCGCCCAGACGGCGAGTCGCAGCGCACCGGTCCAGATCGTCAGCGGGGGACTGGACATCGCCGGCCAGGTGCTCCCCGTCCTCGGATTCGCGGCCTCCCTCTTCGCACTCAGCCCGGTCATGGCCCTCGTCGTCCTCTCGGCCGCCGTCCCCGCCGTGATCGCGGAATGGCTGCTCTCGCGCCGGCGCGCCCAGCTGGTCATGGACGTGAGCCCCATCGAACGCAAGGAGTTCTTCTACAACCAGCTCCTGAGCACGGTCGAGGGGGCGAAGGAGGTACGGCTCTTCGGGCTCGGCGGGTTCTTCAGGACGTCGATGCGCCGCGAGCGCCTCGCCAACAACGCCGCCCGCAAAGGGATGGACCGCAAGGAACTGTCCGTGCAGTTCTGCCTGGAGGGCGTGGCCGCGGCCGTGTCCGGCGGCGGCCTGCTGTGGGCCGTGGGCGCCGCGCGCGACGGCAGCATGACGGTGGGCGGCATCGCGCTCTTCGTCGCCGCCGTCACCGCCGTACAGGGCGCGCTCGGCGCGCTGGCCACGCAGATGGCGTCGACGGCCGAGGCCCTGCTCCTCTTCCGGCGCTACCGGGACATCACGGCCCTCGGATCCGACCTGCCCCTGGCCGAGCGGCCCGAGCCGCTGCCCCCGATGCGCCGCGGGATCGAGTTCCGGGACGTGTGGTTCCGGTATTCGGATCAACTCCCCTGGGTGCTGCGGGGCGTGAACGTCTTCATCCCCCACGGCCGGGCCCTGGCCCTGATCGGCCTCAACGGCGCGGGCAAGTCCACCTTCGTGAAACTGCTGTGCCGGCTCTACGACCCCACGCGGGGCGCGGTCCTGTGGGACGGGGTCGACATCCGGGAGATCGACCCGGCCGAGCTGCGGTCCCGGATCGGCGCGGTCTTCCAGGACTCCATGCACTACGACCTCACCGCCGCCGAGAACATCGGGCTGGGCGATCTGGAGGCGCTGGGCGACCGCTCACGCGTCCGGGAGGCGGCCCGCCGCGCCGGGATCGACGGCGTGCTGGCCTCGCTGCCGCACGGCTACGACACCCTGCTCTCCCGGAAGTTCATGACGGCACCGGACGAATCCGACCCCTCGACGGGCGTCCTCCTGTCCGGGGGACAGCACCAGCGGGTCGCCCTCGCCCGCGCCCTGATGCGGCACGACCGGGAACTGATGATCCTCGACGAACCCTCCTCCGGCCTCGACGCCGAGGCCGAGCACGAGATCCACGCCTCGCTGCGGAGCTTCCGCGCCGGGCGCACCAGCGTGCTGATCTCCCACCGGCTCGGCACGGTGCGGGAAGCCGACGTCATCGTGGTGCTCCGGAACGGCCGGATCGTCGAGCAGGGCGGCCACGAGGAACTGCTGGCGGCGGCCGGGACGTACGCCGACCTGTTCCACCTGCAGGCCAAGGACTACCAGGGCGGCCCCGCGCACCGGGCCCCGGCCGTCCCCGGCGCGGCGGTCCCGCGGTGAGGCCCCGTCCGCCGCGCGCCGCGACCCGCCGCGGTACCGGGCGCGGCCCCTCGTACGATCCGGCGGCCGGGGTGATGCCGAGCCGGGAGGAGCTCGACGCGCTCGCGGTGTCCTGGCCCTCGGCCCGGGCTCCCGAGGCGCACCGGTCCCGGCTCGGACGGCTCGCGCGGGCCCTGACCGCACTGCCGGCGCGCCGGCTGGTCCTGGTCACGGTACGAGGCCGCAGCATGGAGCCCACCCATCACGAGCGGGACCGGGTCCTGGTGGTCCGCGGCACGAAGGCCCGCCGGGGCAGGGTCGTCGTGGTCGTCAACCCGCGTACGGAAGGGGCCCACCTGATCAAGCGGGTGCTCGCCGTGCCCGGCGACCCCGTCCCGAGGGAGCTCGCCCCCGCCCTGGCCGGCGTACCGGAGCGGTACGTGCCCCCCGGCCGGCTCGTGCTCGTCGGCGACAACCCCGGACACAGCCTGGACTCCCGGCAGTTGGGCTACTTCCCGGCCTCGGCCGTCCTGGGCCGGCTCCTGCGGGACCTCTGGCGCCGCCCCTGACCGCGCATGCGCCGGCCGGGACCGGCCGGTCTACCCTGGGGCCTCAGGGGGTACGGGCGTGAGGGCGCCCACGCCTGACGTCTGAGGCTCGAAGACCACGGCCGCGCCGGGTTGAGGGGGAGGCCCGGCGCGGCCGTGCGATCACTTGGCGCCGCTCCGCTTGACCTCATCGCGCACCGCGCGAAGAGAGCGGATCGCCGTGATCATCTTCTGGGACAGTGCCGGTACCTGGTCGAAGAGGTGCCCCACGACGGCAACACCTCCCGCGACCGAGGTGACGGCAACAGTCACCCAACCTGCCAGTTCCATAGAGCGCCTTTCGAGAGAGGAAGATGCGTGGCCGTGGGAGGCCCTCCGGGCTCCCCTCGCCCCAACGGGCCCTCCTCGCTCCGGCTCTCCGCGATCCCTCGCGCTCGAACGGCAACTACGCAACCGGCGGTCTGAGTTGAGCGTACCGACCCGCGGGGTCCGATGTCCTCAGGACCGGGAGGGCGGCTCGTATCGGGCGAAAACTGCTGGTGGGGTCGAGAACGTCCCGGTTAGCATCCGGCGATGACGACGCCCACGGACAAGTCCTTCGACGATGCGGTGCGTCGAGCTGACGTCGGCTGGTTGTCCGGCCATCTCGACGCGCGGCTCTGCCCGCCGGCCGTCTTCGGGCGGCTCATCCGGCACGATGATCCCCGGCTGCGGTACCTGGGGCTGGTCCTGCTCGACGAGCGCGTCACCTCGGGCCGGACGGGCGGCGCGTCCGAGGCGGCCGAACTCGCGGGACTGCTGCCGGTGTCGGTGGAGGGGTCGCCGGAGTCGCTGCTCGTCCTGGCCCGGCTCCATGAGCGACTGGGCCCGTACGTCCCGGAGTCCCGCCGGCCTTCGTGGCGTACGGCCGAACTGCCGGTACGCGTACGGATCGCCTGGCTGCGCGCCGAGCTGATGAACGAGCCGGCGGTGATCCGGAAGGAGCCGCCGGGCGAGCTGCTGTACCAGGCGGTGCGGGAGGCGACCGTCACCGGCGCGCACCGGCCCGCGCAATTCGTCAACGAGCTGGTGGACAGCGGTGACCCGGTATTGCGGGCCGAGGCCCTGCGGCTGGCCCGGCAGGGGCTGCACGCCGGCCTGCTGGCTCCCGCCCTGGTCCGCGGACATGTGATGAACCTGCTCGGTGCCGGTGCCGGCGCCGGTGCGTCCGACGCGGGCCGCGCGGGCGTGGTCGTCGCCGCGCTGGGTGAACTCGCCGAGCCGTGGGCGGCGTTGGATCCCCTGCCGTCGGCACTCCTGGCCCCCTTCCTCACGGCCGAGTCGGCGGCCGCAGGACCCGGGGCGGCCGATGCCGCCCTCACGGCCGCCGCCCATCACGGGCACGGCGCGCTGCTGCGGCAGGTCGTCGACGATCCGGACCTGCCGCCCGGTCTTCGCCGGCGCGGGATGGAACTGCTCGGTGACCTGGCGGACCGCGGCGACATCGGTGCGCTGACGGCCATCGCCGCAGGGGACCCCTTGCTCTTCGGCGGGCCTGCGGTGACGTGTCTGCGAGGGCTCCACCGGCGCGGGCACTTCCCGGACGGTCCGCACGTTCCGGCCGTCATCGGCCTGGCGCTGGCCGACCACACGATCGCTGCCCACGAGGTCGCGACGATCCTGTTCACCTGCCGACAGGTGGTGTTCCGTGCACTGGTGGACGCGGCCCCCGACGATCCGAGCTGGCCGCGCCGGCTCACCCTGCTGGTCGCCCTGGCCGCGCAGGGGGCGGGGGAGCTGCCCATCGGGGACGCGATCGCACGGGTTCTGCCGTCGGCGCCCGCGCCGGGGCCGTTCCTCGCCGCGATCCGCGCGCTGCGCCACGCGGATGCCGAAGACGCGGTGATCGCTCTCCTGCCCGTGGCGCCCGCCGCGGCCCTGGACGCCCTGGAGGCCATCGGCGGGCACCGGACGGCGGAAGCGCTGAGGGAGGGGCTCGGCCTGGCCGCGCAGGAGGGCGCGGGCGCGGTCGCCGGCGCGGTCGCGGGCTCGGTCGCCGGGTCGGGCGCGGGCGTGATCGCGCCGCATCTTCGCGCCGTACGGAACACCGCCCTTGAGGTGCTGTGGCACCTGACCGACGATCCGGCACAGCGGCGTGCCCTCCTCGTCCGTCTCGACCCCGCCGATCTGCCCGCCCGCATCGCGGCGGATCTCGGCGGCCCGGACGAGCGGGAACTGGCTCTCCTCCGTTCCCACCTCGACCCGGACCGGCCAGTGGCGGCCCTGTGCCGACTGGCCGCCCACGGCAGCGCCGCCACGCTGCCGGTCATCGCCGACCTGCTCCTGCGCGTCGTGGCCGAGCCGGCGGCCTCCCGGGAGCCCGGCGCGGCCGCCCCGTACCCCGAGAACGGGCAGCCGGCCGGGGAGCCCGCGGTGCCCCAGGAGGTTCTGGACGCCCTACACGCTCTGGGCCGTCGTCTCCACGAGCGGGGCCGCATCAGGCCGGTCTGCCTGCTCGACGCGCCGACCGCACGCGAGGCCGGGCACGCACTCGTCGCGTCCCTGGCGCTGGATCTGCTGGAGCGGCCCGGACTGTCGAGCGGCGAGCAGGCGGTCCTGCTCGAACTCCTGCTCCGCGCCCCCTGCCCGAGCACCCGTGCGCGGACGCACCGGCTGCTGCGGCACCGCGACCGGCACGTCCGCAAGCACGTGATCGCGCTGCTCGCCCGCGACGCCACGGGGGACGACGCGCAGGCGTTGTCGGCGACCCTGATCGCGCTGACCACCGCGCCGGACATCCAGACCGTTCGGCAGGCCCTGCTCGCCCTCGGTCACGCGCGGGCCCGCTGGGCCTCCAGGGCGATCGCCGCGTGCCTCGGCCATCCGAACATGAACATCAAGAAGACCGCGGCCGAGGTGCTGGTCCGCGCGGGCGCGCCCACGGCCGTACCGACGCTGCTCCACTGGCTCGGGCGTCACGACAATCCGGGCCTGCGCGGAAAGCTCGTCGAGGCACTGCGCACCATCCTCGGCGGCGCGTACCTGGCGACCGTCCTCGCCGCCGCCGAACACAGCGAAGACGCCCGTGCCCGCGGACTCCTCCTGGAAGGCCTCGACCGTGCCCTGCCGGCGAGCGCGGTCCTCGCGCTGGCCGACCAGGCACCACGGGTCGCACCCACCCTGCTCGCCCTGGTGGCGGCCGGCCGGGTCGGCCTCGCGTCCGGCACCATCGAGGACCTGTCGACGGCCATGGCCACGTACGGGATCACCACGCCCGCCGCGCCGCGGTCGGCGGCCGGGGCGGACCTGGACCTCAACTCGCTGACGGCCGGGAGCTGGAATCCGCCGGCCGCGCTCCGCATCGCCGTACGGCACGAGCTGCCGCACCCCATCCGGCTGCGTGCGCTACGGCCCCTGCTGGCGGACTGGCTTCGCCTCGCCGGCTCCGAACCCGCCGCCCGGGGACGCGTCCTGCGACTCACGCTCCGGCTCTGCCCCGCCCCGTGGACGACCGAGGAACTGACGCTCTTCGCCCGATCCGCCACGGTCCTCCTCGACGCCCTCGCCGAGGCCGCGGCCGCGGACCGCGCCGACCTGATCGCCGTACTCGAAGCCGTCGCGCCGGCCCTGCCGGCGGTGGAGAAGCCGACCGCCGCCGACGCGGTACGGGCGCTGCCCGCCGTACCCGCGGGAAACCGGTCCACCCTGCCACTGCTCCGCGGCCTCGGCGCGGTGCTCGTCCGCGCCGACCTCGACCAGGCCCTCGCCTCGGCCCGGCTGGACGCCCATCCCCGGCAGGCCGAAACCGCCGTGCTGCGGGACGCGTTCGCGGCCCCGCCGTCCCCTGCGGCCACGCACCCGGACGCGAGGTGGCGAACGGCCCTGGACGCCGCGGCCCGCACACCGGGCACCCTCCGGGCATTTCGCCGGCACCCCCTCCCACCCGGCTCCAGGGACCAGCTGACCGCGCTGATCGACGTCCACGCCTCCGCCGGCCCCGAGGTCCGCGTCGCCCTCATCGACTGGATGACGGACCTCCAGCCGCTCGACGCGCCTCCCTGGACCCTCACCGAGACCGCCCACGCGCCGGCGACTCGGCCGCGGACCGTGCACGAGGACGACCTCGACCAACCCCGCTCGACCGCCCTCCGGGAGCGCCTGCTGGCCATGCTGCGGGCATCCGCTCCGGACCGCCGCCGCGCCGCGGCCCTGGCGCTCCTGGAGTGGCCCGAGCCCGAGGCGGGGCTTGCGGTGCTCCGAGCGTTTCTGCGAGGCCGCATCGACATACCCGTCGGTGCCGGCCCGGCCCGCGCCCTGAACAGCATCGGCGAGACGGAACTCCGCGCGGACGGCGTCCTGCACGACCGGGTGGCCCGCGCGGCAGAGCGGCTGGCCCCGTGCGACCTGGAACCGCTGGTCCCGCTCCTGCTGGAATGGTGGGAGCACGACCCGCCGGCCGTCAGGGCGGCGGCCGCGCAGGCGCTGCGCCGCGTCCCCGCCGACGTCCTGGCGGAGCGCCTCGCCGGCCGCCTCGACACCGGCGCCTGGGGCTTCCTCGAACTGCTCTCCGGGCGTCCCCTCCTGCGCACCCCCGCATTGACGCGGACCGGCCGGCGCCTGCGCGCGGAAGGACGCGACGCCCTCGCGGACCGCCTCCTCCTCGTGGACGGTCCACTGCGCCACCCGGATGACTCCGCCCGGCAGGACGCCGCCGCCCTGACAGCCCTCCGCGACCGCACCCCACCCGAGCCCTCCCAACCCCCCTCCCGACAGGAGCTGTTGGCCCTGGCCCGCACCGGCAACCCGGCCCGGATCCACCAGGTACTCAGACAACTCGCCGAGGAACACGCGGGCCCGGCCGCGCACGAGGACCCCGCCCTACGCGACCTGATCGGCGAGTTGCTGCACCACCCCAAGCCCGGGATCCGCCTGCACGCCCACCGCACCTCGCGCGCCCTGCTGGACCGCCGGACCTACCTGCACCACACGTCCCTCCTCCTGGCCGACCCCCAGCCGGACCTCGTCCGCACGGCGATCCGCACCCTCAGCCACGCCACCTGGCCATCCGCCATCCCGGCGATCACCGCCCTGCTGGAGCACCCCCACCCCACGATCCGCGCCACCGCGACCGAAGCCCTCATCACCCTGGGCGAACCGGCCATCCCCGCCCTCAGACACGCCGCCACCCACACCCGCCCCGACAAACGCTCCCTCTACACAGACCTCCTCCACCTCATCACGACCACCGACTCCCACTGACCGGGCTCAACGCCGCCGGGGCGGGGACGTAGGGCAGGTTCGGTCCCCGGCGCTCACCACGACCGAGGTCAGGAGGAGACCGCCGGACGTGGTCCACTTTCCGTCGAGCGCGGCGCGGTCCCCGGTGTCTGCCGTGATTCCGGGGACCAGCAGCCGGACGTGGAAGGTGCCGCCGGCCGGGTCGAAGGTGATCGCGGCATCGGAGAATCTCAGCTGTACGCCGGTGAGGGGGAACACCGCCTTGTAGACGGACTCCTTGGCGCAGAAGAGGAGCCGGTCCCAGACGCCCGTCGGCGATGACCGCGACAGACTCCGGACGTGGGACTGTTCGGCGGGGAGGGCGATGGCCTCCAGGACGCCCGCCGGGAGCGGCAGGGCCGGTTCGGCGTCGATGCCGACCGCCGCGATCCGGTGCCGCCAGGCCAGCGCCGCCGCCCGGTATCCCGTGCAGTGCGTCATGCTCCCCACGATGCCCCCGGGCCACCGCGGGGCGCCCCGGTGCCCCGGCAGCAGGGGCTCCGGGGCGACGCCCAGCGTGGCCAGGGCGCGCCTCGCGCACATCCGTACCGTGGTGAACTCCTGTCGTCTGACCGGTACGGACCTCTGGACGAACGCCGCCTCCTCGGGGAACAGGAACCCTCCGGGCGGATCCTCGAACTCCTCCGCGTACGCCACCTCCGGGGGCAGCAGCGGTGCGATCACGCGCTACCCGGCCACGGACGTGCCCGGGGGATCCCCGCACTCCGGGTCGCCCGGCACCGCGGCGGAGGTGCCGGTGAAGATCCCGATGGCCGCTTTGAGCGCCGCCGAGGCGGACAGGTCGCCGTGGCAGGGCCCGGCCGCCTCGGTGCCGGCGAGGTCCTCGCCGGGGACCTCGACGAAGACCTCGCCGGGGTCCGGGTCACTCGGATCCGGTTCGTCCACGCTGTGCGGCAGCCCGCCGTCGAAGATGACACCTCGCATGGCGTTCGCCTCCTCTCGGCTCAGGACGGCCAGACGACCGACTGGAGTTCGCTGTACGCGTGCAGTCCGAAGGAGCCGCCTTCGCGGCCGACGCCGGATTCCTTGAAGCCTCCGAAGGGCGCCTCGGGGTGGCGCTGCGCGGTGTTGATGCCGACGGTGCCGCTGCGCAGCCGCCCCGCGAGGGCCCAGGCCCGGGCGGTGTCGCCGGAGTAGACGTAGTCGTACAGTCCGTAGGGGGTGCCGTTGGCGATCCTTACCGCCTCGTCCTCGTCGTCGAAGGGGATGACGACGACCACCGGGCCGAAGATCTCCTCCTGGGCGACGGCCATGTCGGGGGTGACGTCGGCGAGGACGGTGGGGGTGACGTAGAAACCGGGCTTGATCGCCGGGCGTTCGCCGCCGGCGACGACACGGGCGCCCTGCTGCCTGGCGCCTTCGACGCAGGCCTCGACGCGGTCGCGGTGGGCGGCCGAGATGAGCGGGCCGACGATCGTGGACTCGTCCAGCGGGTTGCCGACCGTCGCCGTCCGCGCGTACTGCGCGAGGGCGGCGACGGCCTGCTCGTACAGCGATCGGTGGACGAGCAGGCGCGCCGGCGCCGTGCAGATCTGGCCGCTGTGGAAGGAGAAGGCCGAGCCGACCGCCGTGAGCGCCGAAGTGAAGGTCTTCTCGTCGGCGTCCGCGAGGAGGATGGCCGCGCCCTTGCCGCCGAGTTCCATGAGGGTGCGCTTCAGCTGACCGCCCACGGCCGCGGCGATCCTCTTTCCCGCGGGGGTGGAGCCGGTGAAGCTGACCATGTCGGTGTCGTAGTGGGCGACCAGTGCCTCACCCGTGATGGGCCCCGACCCCGTGACGACGTTGTAGACGCCGTCCGGCAGTCCGGCCGCCTTCATGATCGGGCCCAGCTCCAGGCAGCCGAGCGGATCCTGCGGTGCGGGCTTGACGACCACGGTGTTGCCCATGGCGAGGGCCGGGGCGACCTTGGCCGCGAGGTTGGCGAGGGGGAGGTCGTAGGAGGTCAGGCAGGCCACGACGCCCATGGGGCGGCGCACGGCCGCCGCGCCGATGAGCCCGCCGGGCGCCAGGGGGCTCTCGGGGACGAGGTGCGGCGCGAGGGGTACGGTGTCGGGCTCCAGCGCACCGCGCGCGTAGCGGCGGAAGAGGTCGGCCGCGGCGAGCACCTGCGCGGACTCCGCCACCCGCAGGGTCGCGCCGGTCTCGGCCTGCACCAACGGGACCAGCTCGACGGCCCGTTCGGAGATCAGGTCGCCGATCCGCTCCAGGACGGCGGCGCGCTCGCGCGGATCGGCGCGGGACCAGGTGTGGAAGGCGGTCCTGGCGGCGCGTGAGGCGGCCCAGACCTCGGCGGCGTGGCCCTCGGGGGCGTAGCCGACGGCTTCCTCGGTGGCCGGGTCGGTGATCTGGTAGTGGCCCTGTTCGGGCTGGTACCAGGCTCCGTCTATCCAGTGGCCGTACTTCTTGGGGGACTCGGATGTCACGGGTCAGGCTCCCTTCGGCAGGCCGGGGACGCGACCGGCGATGATGCCACGCCGGATCTCGTTCGAGCCGCCGTAGTCGGTGTCGGCGCGGAAGAAGAGGAACACCCGCTGCGTCGGGGTGGGTTGGTACGGTGCGTCGGTGCTCCCGCCGCCGGGACCGGCGGTCACGAGATCGACATCCCGCCGTCGATGGACAGCACGTGACCGGTCATGTAGTCGGCGTCCAGCAGCAGTTCGACGCCGCGGGCCACCTCGTCGGGCGTGCCCATGCGGTCGAACGCGGTCCGGGCCACGAGCGCGGTCCGGGCCCCGGCCGGCAGCTCCTCGGTGAGCGCGGTGGCCATGAGGCCGGGCGACAGCGCGTTGACCGTCACGTTGAACCGCCCGCACTCCAGGGCCAGGCTGCGGGTCATCCCCACCACCCCGGCCTTGGCCGCCGAGTACGCCGTCTGGCCCCGGCTGCCGATGAGACCGGCGGGCGAGACGACGTTGATGATGCGCCCCCAGCGGGCCCGCATCATGTCCGGGAGCGCCGCCCGGCAGGTATGGAAGGTGCCGAGCAGATTGACGGAGATGGTCCGGGTCCAGTCGTCGACGGACTGGGTGGCCATGAGACCGTCGTGGCGGACGGCACCGGCGTTGACGAGCACGCCGATGCCGCCCAGCTCGGCGCGTACCCGGCCGACCATGTCCCGCGTGGCGGCCCAGTCGGCGACGTCCGCCTGGACGACGACGCTGGGCCCGCTGAGCTCGCCCGCGACCTTGCGGGCCCGGTCCGCACCGTTGGTGTAGTGCAGGGCCAGCCGGTAGCCACGGCGGTCGAGTACGTGTGCCACGGCGGCGCCGAGGGCCCCCGAAGCACCGGTGACGAGGGCCACGGGGCCGTCGGGGCCGTCGGTGCCGGCCGTGGCGGCGGCGCGGGTGTCGTCGTCGGTCACCGTGTCACGTCCTCCCCAGGAGTCGGCGGGCCGCCCCGCCCGCCGAGGATCGGCCACCGGCAAGGCCGCCGCACCCGCTGTCGAGGTACGTGTGCGGCGGCCGGTGTCTCTACCAGGTGATGGGCATTTCGGCCGGACCGAACGCCTGTATCGAGTGGTACTTGTACGTCAGCTCCGACTCCGGCACGGCCAGCGCGAGCCGCGGAGCCCGCTCGAACAGCGTCGTGTAGACGATCTGCATCAGCTCCGGCACGAGGCGGTTCGCCGGGCACTGGTGCGGCCCGTGGCCGAACGCCAAGTGCCTGGTGGGCTTTTCCCGCATGAGGTTGAGCTCATGGGGATACGGACACACCGACGGGTCGCGGTTGACGGGCAACGTCGGCACCACGATGCCGTCACCGGCCCTGACCATCGTGTCGCCGATCCGCACGTCTTCCACGGCCAGCCGCATCGGCGTGCCGTCGTTGACCGAGAAGTACCGGATCATCTCGTCGATGGCCACCGTCATCCGGTCCGGCTCGGCGAGCAACGCCGCCCGCTCTTCCGGGTGGTTCAGCAGCGTGAGCACACCCAGCGTGATCATCGTGGACGTCGAGTTGTGAATGCCCTGGGCGTTCGACAGCATCAGGGGCGCCAGCCTGAACCAGTCGACCTCGCCGTGCTCGTCGAGTTCCTGCTGGATCATGCGGCTCATCAGGTCGTCGCCGAGGTTTTTCGCCTTCTCCTTCATGACGTCTTCCGCGTGCTGGTTCAGGCGCGCGGCCGATGCCTTCTCCTCGGCCTCGGTGCCGGTTCGCATCAGCAGGTCCCAGACGTTGTCCCGCATCGTCCGCAGCTCGGCCATGGGGATGCCGAGGAATATCTCCTGCAGCCGCCAGGCGATCGGGTACGACAGCTCCATCACCAGGTCGACCGGCTTGTCCTGCCGGCTCAGCATCGCGTCGATCGTCTCGTTCACGGCGACCCGCAGCCGCGGCAGCAATCGGGCCAGTCCCGCCGGGGAGAATTCCTGGATGACCGGCTTCTTCAGCTCCGTGTGTTCCGGGCCGTCCAGGTTGATCATGAAGGGTGCGCAGTACTTCAGCTTGTTCAACGAGTTCGGCGTCATCTTCGGAAAGTCGTCGTTCATCTTGTCCGAGCTGAACCGTGGGTCGGAGAGTACGAATCGGGCGTACTCGGGCCTCACCACCATCCAGGCCAACTTCCCGGTGGGCAGGGTCACCCGGCCGATGCCCCTTTCCCGCAGCGTCTCGTACTCGGCCGGGAGCACGCCGGGCAGCTTCCGCCGGATGGGGTGGGTCGGTAGTTCGGTCATGCTCACACCTCTGCAGCCCAGTGGTAGAAACGAGTGGCCAACGAGTTGCCTTCCGGGTCATACGGCGGAATGACCTGCGTGAGGTCGTCGACGAGCTGGAGGAATCGGGGATCGCCTTCCGTCCACACCGCGCTGATCACCTTGATGGCGTCGGGTTCCGCGAAGTCCTGGATGTGCAGGTAGATGCCACGCCACAGGTAGATCTGGCGGCGCAGCGTCCCCATGGTGTGCGGGATATCGGTGGTGTCCGATTCCGCGAACAGCCGCGACACCTCGGCGATGTGCTCCTGCCGCTGGGTGTTCACGATCACCGCGCTGTACGTCTGCTCCAGGTTCTCCGGATGCTCGGCCGGCCACACGTAGAACCGCTCGGCCGTCGGCCGGTCGACCGGACCGTCCCAGTCCGCCGTCGCGGCATGGTCGCCGAAGTGGGCCGACAGCCTGTCGTTCAGCCGTGTGCACCGGGGGTCGGTCGTCGTGATCCGGTACGCCTCAGCCGCGTCCGCGACGTCCCAGTCCTGCATGTGCACGTAGAGATCGGAGTAGTGGAAGACCTGCCTGCGGCGCAGTCGGGGCAGCTCGGACGCCACCTCGCCGTCGAACTCCCGAAGGATCTTGGTGACGTCGGCGACGCCATCACTGTCGAACGTGCCGACAGTGACGATGCTCGGCATATGCCTCTCCTCACGGTTGGCGGGTGGGACCTGTTGCCGCGCCACGGGCCCTCGCAGGGCTCGTTTCGAGGTCGCGCCAAGCGTGCGCCGTCGCCTTCGACGCCGAGTCGACGCCGGATCAACTCGAAGGGTCCTCGAAGCGAGGTCTAACGGCTACGGACATCGTCGAGCGCGACGGTTCCGGACGCTACGACGCTTGTGAGGTGTCTTGTTGTGTCGAGTACGCAGCAGCAGGTTGACCATGGCGTGACCATCGAGGCCGACTGGGAGACCGTGTTCGAGCTGGTCGCGGACGTCGCGCGGTGGCCGCAGTTCCATCTCTCCGCCGTGCACGCGGAAGTGCTCCACAGCAACGAGAAGGACGACCTGGTCCAGCACTGGTCGCTGGTCGGTGACTCCGCCGTCCGCACCTGGCGGACCGTGCGCCGCACCGACCGGCCGGGAGGCCGCATCACCTTCGCGTACGTGGAGGCCGAACCGCCCGCCACCGAGATCCGCGGCGAGTGGGTGTTCACCGAGCCCGCGCAGGGCCGTACCCGGGTCGAGCTGCGCCACCATGTCAGCGCGCCGGCCGGAGCCGATCTCCGCCCGCTGCTGGACAGGATCGACCAGGACGCGAAGGAACACCTCGACACGCTGCGCGACGCGGCGCAGCGGCGCGCCGAACTGGACGAGCTCGTGCTGTCCTTCACCGACCCCCTGTTCGTCGCCGGTTCCATCGAGGACGCCTACGACTACCTCTACCGGGCGGACCTGTGGCCCGAGCGCATCCCGCACGTGGTGGGGCTCGCCATGACCGAGGAGGTGCCGAACGTCCAGTTCTTCGACATGGACACCAAGGGTCCGGACGGCAGCACGCACACCGTCCGCTCGGTGCGGATCTGCCTGCCGCCCAACCTGATCGTGTACAAGCAGATCTCGCTGCCCGCACTGCTGGACGCGCACACCGGCCACTGGCGGTTCACCCAGACGCCGGAAGGCGTCATCGCCGAGGCCCGGCACACCAGCACGATCAAGCCCTCGGCCCTGTCACTGCTCGGCGCCGGGACGACGGTCGGTGGAGCGCGCCGGTACCTCCGGCGCCTGCTGAGCGCCAACAGCATGAGCAACCTTCGTCTGGCCAAGGCCTTCGCGGAGGAGCGGGCCGACGATCTGCCGTAGCGACACCGAGATCAGCCATCCACGCCGGGTTGAACGAACAGGCAGCAACCGTCGAGTCAGGAGAGGTCATGGCCAAGGAGACGAGGACCGCCAGGGGCGGGGGAGTGTGGGCAGCGGCCGATCTGCTGACCCCGATGGCGATCCGGGTGGCGGCGACGTTGCGGTTGGCCGACCACATCGCCGCGGGCACCCGAACCACGGAGGCGCTGGCCGAGGCGGTGCACGCCGACCGGGACGTACTGGGGCGGCTGCTGGACCATTTGGTGACCGCCGGCGTCCTGTCGAGTACGGGGACCGCCGCCTACGACCTGACGGCCATGGGTCAGTACCTGTGTGACGGGCAGCCCGAGGGCATGCGGCGCGTGCTCGACATCGAAGGCGCCCTCGGGCACGCCGAGTTGAGTCTTGTCCATCTGCTGCACACGGTCCGCACCGGCGAGCCCGCGTTCCCGCAGCAGTACGGCCTGCCGTTCTGGGACGACCTGTCGGCCGACGACGGTCGTGCCGAGTCGTTCGACGCCTTGATGGGCGCCAGGCTGGCGGCGCACGCACCCGCCGTGGCCGGGGCGTATCCGTGGGGAAACCTTCGTCATCTCGTCGATGTCGGTGGTGGCGACGGCAGCATGCTGATCACCATCCTGCAGGCCCATCCCACGCTGCGGGGGACGGTCATCGACCTGCCCGGCCCCGTGCGTCGTGCCGAGAAGGCCATCGCCGCGGCCGGTCTCGAGCACCGGGCCGAGGCGGTGGCCGGCAGCTTCTTCGACGAGCTTCCCGCCGGGGCGGACGGCTATCTGCTGTCGAGCATCCTGCACAACTGGGACGACGCGTCGGCCGCCCGCATCGTGCGACGCTGCGCCGACGCGGCGGCGGCGACGGGAAGCGTGTTCGTCGTGGACTACCTCGGCGACGAGAGCGTCCAGACCGAGGGTGACCTGCGGATGCTCTGCTACTTCGGAGGCCGGCAGCACACCCTTGAGCAGCTGCGGGAACTGGCCGGATCCGCCGGCCTGGAGACCGGCGCGATCACGCCGGCCGGTCGTCTCTCCGTCGTCGAACTGCGCGCGCGGAGTTGAGCGATCGCGCTCAGCCGAAGGCGAACCGTTGCCGGTTCGTCTATCCGGCTGAGCGCGATCTCTTCTTCGCGGCGGTCTTCGCGGCGGTCTTCGGGAACCGGGCCTCGATGCCGTCCAGGATCATCGACAGCCCGCTCTCGAACCGTTCGTCGGCATCACCGATCTCGGACGCCTGCGTCATCTTGCTCAGGTACGGGAACTCACCGGTGTCGAGCAGGGACATCAGGTACGGCTCCATGCGCAGGCGCCAGGCATGACGGTCGACGCCGGACTGGTTCGTGGCCGCCTGCTCGGTCAACTCGGCCTGCACGGCGCCGCTGACCCAGGAGAAAAGCAGGTTGAGCACGTCGAGCGTCTCGTCCATGTCGAGATCGCAGTTGCCGAGCAGGGCGAGATCGCGCTCCATGCCCCGCAGGAAGTTGGGCCCCATGATCGGGCGGATCGCGAGGAGCGGGGCAAGCCAGGGGTGCCGCAGGAAGATCTGCCGGCGGCGGCGCGCCAGGATCGTCAGGTCGGCGCGGAGGTCTCCGGTCGGCTCCTGAGGCTCGAAGCCCGTCGCGTTGTCGATCATCACCGCGTACAGGTCTTCCTTGGTCGGAAGGTACCGGTACAGGGTCATCGTGCCGGTGCCGAGCTCCTTGGCGATGTTCCGCACCGACGCGGCCTCGATGCCATCGGAGTCCGCGATCCTGATGGCCACCGCGGCGATCTCCCCGCGGCTGTGCGCCGGGACCGGACCCCTCGCGGGCCTCTCCGGTCGCATCCAGATGATTGGTTTCGGGTCCGACATGACCGCCATCCTACCGCCAACTCCGGCCATTTGCGTGCGGCGTACCCAGTTGAATATGGTGCAACCGCGTACACCGTCCTTGCGTACGGCGTACCCAGTGAACTAGGGTGAAACCGCGTACACCGCACCCGGTGAGGGGATGACTATGGAAAACGCGATCATGTACACCAAGGATTTACGGAAGCAGTACGGAGACGTCGCCGCGCTGGCCGGCCTGGACCTGAAGGTGCCGCCGCACGTCGTCTACGGCCTTCTCGGCCCGAACGGCGCGGGCAAGAGCACCACCTTGAAGATCCTGAGCACGCTGACGAGGCCCAGCGGCGGTCAGGCCGTGGTCAGCGGATTCGACGTCGCCCGGGACCCCGGCGAAGTGCGAAAGGTGATCGGGCTGGCCGGCCAGGACGCCACGCTCGACGACAAACTGACGGGCCGGGAGAACCTGCGGATCTTCGGCCGCCTGTCGCGGCTGGGCGTACGCGGGTCCCGGCGGCGCGCCGAGGAACTGCTGGAGCGGTTCAGCCTCGACCACGCCGGCAATCGGCTGGTCGGCACCTATTCAGGAGGCATGCGCCGCCGGCTGGACCTGATCGCCAGCCTCTTGCGTGCTCCCAAGGTGCTCTTCCTCGACGAGCCCACCACGGGGCTCGACGTCCGCAGCCGCATGGAGATCTGGGACACCGTGCGCGAGCTGGTCGCCGATGGCACCACGGTCCTGCTCACCACCCAGTATCTGGAGGAGGTGGACCAACTCGCCGCCACGGTCGGGGTGATCGACCACGGCAACCTCATCGCCGAGGGCAGCCCGGCCCAACTCAAGTCCCAGATCGGCAGCCACATCGACGTCGTGGTGGAATCCACGGACCATCTGGCGACCGCCATGTCGGTGCTGGAGAGCATCACCGGCCGGCGCCCGGAGGCGGACGGATCACACATCACCGTCGCCGCGGTGGACGCGGTGCCGACCCTGCCGCAGATCGTGCGTGAACTCGACGCGTCCGGCGCGGTGATCCGCGACGTCGGGATCCGCCAGCCGAGCCTCGACGACGTTTTCCTCTCGCTGACCGGCAAGACCGTTGACGCGGAGAAGTCGCTCGAAGTGCAGGAGGCGGTGGCATGAACGTCCTTGTCGACGGCTGGACCCTGACCCAGCGAAACCTCCTGCGGTTGCGCCACGAACCCGGAACCCTGCTCACCATCCTGCTGATGCCGACCGTGTTCGTGGTGCTGTTCGGATTCGTGTTCGGCAGTGCGATCGGGATCCCCGGCTCAGGGAACTACCGCGAATACATGATGCCGGGGATGTTCGTGCTGGGCACCGGGACCGCGCTGTCCTCGGCGATGGTGGACGTCGCGATGGACCAGTCGCGCGGGGTGATGGACCGCCTCCGCTCCATGCCGACCAATCGTGTGTCCGTGCCGCTCGGACAGAGCGGCGCGGAGGCGCTCATCGGCGTGTACGGCCTGGTGGTCATGATGGTGTACGGGCTGATCGTCGGCTGGAGGGCGCACAACGGCATCGCGAAGGCGATGGCCGCCATCGGCCTGCTGCTGCTGCTCCGCTACACGCTGGCGTGGGTCGGCACCTACCTCGGACTGGCGATCCGCAACGCGTCCACCGCGGCCAACCTGGCGCCGCTGACGCTGCCGCTCACCATGGTGTCCAACGCGTTCGTGCCCACCGACGGGATGCCGACCTGGCTGCGGGTGATCTGTGAGTGGAACCCGCTCAGCGCCCTGGCGACGGCCACCCGGACGTTGTTCGGCAATCCCGGTACCCCTGGGCCGGACGCGGCATGGCCGCTGACCCATCCGGTGACCGCGACCCTGCTGTGGGCGGGCGTGCTGTTGCTGATCTTCGTACCGCTCTCGGCGCGTCGCTTCGCCAAGGCGGGACTGTAGGACCCCGTCCCCGGCCGGGCCGGGGACGGTTCACCAATCTCACCAAGCTCACCATTGCGATCAACAGTGGATCACGATTCAAAAATGAGTGAAGGGAGAGTCATGCGCGTCGTGATTGTCGGCGGGGGCACTGTGGGGCTGTGCACCGCGGTTTTCCTCGCCCGCCAAGGGGTGTCGGTCCACGTTCTGGAGCGCCGGCCCAAGGTCAACGACCATCCGAGGGCGTTCGGCCTCACCGACAGGTCGGCGGAGATCCTGCGCGAGGCCGGAATCGAGGTGGACACGGCGCAGTTCGCCCGGGGCTTGATGAGCGGGCCGAGCCTGGCCGAACTCACCCCCGTCACCACCAAGTTCGAGCGACCGGAGATCGGCCCGGCGAAGCTGGGCAGTTGCCCGCAGGACCTGGTCGACCGGGCCGCGGTGGCGCTGCTGCGGGAACTGGGCAGTCGGGTGGACTTCGACAGCGAGGTGGTGGCCGTCGCGGATGACGGCGTCACCACCGCGGACGGCCGGGTCGTCACGGCGGACTACGTGATCGCCGCCGACGGAGTCCGCAGCAGGATCCGGGAGCTGCTCGGCATCGGCGTGACCGGCCCGGGAGAACTCGACGGTTCGAACGTGCTGGGCGGCTCGCACATGCTCAACGTGTTGTTCCGCGCGGAACTGCCGGCCCCGCCGCTCTCCATGACCTTCCTGCGCAACGAGCGGGCGGCCGGGATCCTGTACAGGGTCGACGAGGCCGGCCGCTGGATCTTCCACATCCGCAACGGCGACCCGGACACACCCGCCGAGCAGATCCGGCAGCAGATCAGGGACGCCACAGGCGTCGCGGACGCCGAGCCGGAGATCATCAGCCAGATCCCGTGGTCCTCGACGGCCCAGGTGGCCGACGCGTTCCGGCGGGGCAGGTTCTTCCTCGTCGGCGACGCGGCACACGCGGTACCGCCCGTCGGCGGTTTCGGACTCAACATGGGGATCGCCGACGGCCACAACCTGGCATGGAAACTGGCTGCCGGGGGTGATGCCCTGCTCGACACCTACGAAGCCGAGCGCCGGCCGGTCGCGCTCTTCAGCATGCGACAGAGTGTGATCCGCGCGCAGAACCACACCCTGCACTGGAACAACGATCCGAGCCTGGCGGCCGAGCGGGCGGCCGTCGGCATGGCGGGCATCATGATCCCCGTGGTCGGCTACCGGTACGACTCGCCCGCGGTGGTCGACCCGGAACCGCTGCCGGACCTGGAGAACCTCGTACTCGACGGCGCACCGGGCAGCCGCCTGCCCCACCTGTGGCTTCCGGACGGACGGTCCACAGTCGATCTCGTGGACGGCTTCACGCTGCTCACCGGGACCGCGGCGGACCACTGGCTGGATGCCGCACGGGAGGCGGACATCACGGCGCATGCGGTCGCGGGGTGGGCCGAGGCGGCCCACATCAAGGAGGACGGCGCCGTGCTGGTCCGTCCCGACGGCTTCGTCGGCTGGCGTACGGCGACCACGCGAACGGATGCCCCCATCGAGCGGCAGCTGCGGGATGTCCTCGACCGCATCCTCTGCCGACAGCGCCCGAGCGCCCTCACCCAGGAGGCCTGACACCGAATTCCCGACACAGTCTCGGGGGGGGGGGGGGGGGGGGGGGGGGGGGGGGGGGGGGGGGGGGGGGGGGGGGGGGGGGGGGGGGGGGGGGGGTGGGGGGGGGGTGGGGGGGGGTCGGGGGGGTAGTTTTCCCCAACCCGAGCTCGACGCCCGTGGGG
>NZ_JBVHWW010000005.1:156067-273075 GCF_055563995.1 Streptomyces sp. NPDC029164
GTTCTCACGGCGGGCACGGCCATCGCTTGGGCTGTCCTTTTGCCGTTCGGCGGCCGTACGCCCCCCGAACCGCGTTCGTCCGGTTCGAACCGGACACGAACTCCTCTCGAACCGGTGCCGCGAAGCTGGGCGCACAACGTCGCCTTCCTGGCTGTCCGCGCATGCGCGCCGCCCTACCGCACCTTCGGCACAGCACGGCGGGCCGAATCATCCCGGTTGTGAACTGAGCACCAATGCAGAGGAGGCGGACGATGGACTTCGGCGCGGATCCCTATCCCAAGTACGCGTGGCTGCGTGAGGAAGAGCCGGTCCGGCAGGTCATGGAAGGCCAGGGCCTCTACGGATTGCTGGTGACCCGGTACGAAGACGTACGGATGTTGCTGGGCGATCCCAGGATGAGCAAGGACCCGCGCAACGCGCCGCTCGACTGGCAGGCGGCGGGCAAGGGACGCCCGCTGGAGGACCGGACCGGGCTCGGGACGCACCTGCTCACCACTGACGGGATCGAGCACACACGGCTGCGCCGGCTGGTCTCGACCGCCTTCACCGCCCGCCGCGTCGAGGGCCTGCGCGGCCAGGTGCAGCAGATCACGGACGGGCTGCTCGACGAGATCGTGCCGAGGGGACGCGTCGACCTGGTCACCGAGTTCGCGTTCCCGCTGGCGATCACGGTGATCTGCGAGCTGCTGGGAGTACCCTCGGCGGACCAGGACGTGTTCCGCCAGTGGACGAAGGACTTCCGCCGGTGGACGAACAACACCGGCTCCGGCCGGACCGACAACGCGAACGCGCGGCCGGTCGGACTGCGTGACCTCCTCGGGTACCTCACCGAGCTGGTCGCCAAGCGCCGCGACGAGCCGGCGGACGGTCTGGTCGACGCGCTGATCGCGGCCAGGGACGACGACGACCGGCTGAATGAGACCGAGCTGCTGTCGATGATGTCCCTGTTGCTGGTCGGGGGCTTCGAGACGACCGTCAACCTGATCGGGAACGGCACGCTCGCCCTCCTGCGCCACCCCGACCAACTCGCGCTGCTGCGCGAGCAACCGGATCTCGTGGATTCGGCCCTGGAGGAGATGCTCCGGTACGACGGGTCGTTCGAGACGGCGACCTGGCGGTTCCCGCTCGAGCCCATGGAGATCGCGGGTACCCGCATAGAGAAGGGCCACCCGGTGCTCTTGTCACTGGCCTCGGCCAACCGGGATCAGGCGAAGTTCAAGGAAGCGGACCATTTCGACGTCGCCCGTTCCGAGAACGGGCACGTGGCGTTCGGACGTGGTGCGCACTTCTGCCTCGGCGCCCCGCTGGCCAGGCTGGAGGGCCGGATCGCGTTCGACGGGCTGCTGCGCAGGCTGCCCGGACTCGCGTTGGCCGTACCGCCTGAGCAACTGCGATGGCAGCGGAGCCTCACGATCCGCGGATTGGAATCGCTGCCCGTCACGTTCGATGCCTGACCTCCGCTATCAGGAAGAGATTCCCATGCCACGTGTTGAATTGAGCGCGCGAGCGGTGAGCACACGATGAATCGACGGGTCGCCATCACCGGCATCGGCGTGCGCGCCCCGGGCGGTGGAAACGCCAAGGAGTTCTGGGAGCTGATCTCGTCCGGCACCGCGGCCATTCGCACCATCTCGCTGTTCGACCCGTCCGGGTTCCGTTCCCAGGTCGCGGGCGAGTGCGACTTCGATCCGGTGGCGGAGGGCTTCTTCGCGCAGGAGATCCGGCGGATGGACCGGAGCGCGCAGCTCGCCATCGCCGCGACCAGGGAAGCGGTCGCGGACGCCGACCTCGACATGGACACGATTGACCCGCATCGCACCGGGACCAGCATCGGCAGCGCCATCGGCGGCACGATGAGCCTGGACCGGGAATACAACGTGCTGTCCGACGGCGGCCGCAAATGGCTCCTCGATCACGAGTACGCGATACCGCACCTGTTCAAGTATCTCGTCCCGACGTCGATCGCCGCCGACGTGGCCTGGGAGGTCGGTGCCGAAGGCCCCGTGGCGCTGGTGTCCACGGGGTGCACCGCCGGCATCGAATCGGTGTCCCACGCGGCGCAGCTGATCCGCGAAGGCTCCGCCGACGTGATGCTGGCCGGCGGCACGGACGCGCCCCTCTCGCCGGTCTGTGTCGCCTCCTTCGACGCGATCAAGGCGACGACGCCTCGTAACGACGACCCGGCCACCGCGTCCCGCCCGTTCGACCGCACCCGGAACGGGTTCGTGCTCGCCGAAGGCAGCGCGATGCTGGTGCTGGAGGAGTGGAACCACGCCAGGGCACGCGGCGCGCGCGTCTACGCGGAGATCGGCGGCTGGGGCGTGCGCTCGAACGCGTTCCACATGACCGGGCTCCGGCCCGAGGGCACCGAAATGGCCGAGGCCGTCGAGGTGGCGCTGCGGATGGCCAAGCGCGCCCCCGAGCAGGTGGACTACGTGAACGCGCACGGCTCCAGCACACAACAGAACGACCGGCACGAGACGGACGCGTTCAAGCGCAGCCTCGGCGACCACGCGTTCCGGACGCCGGTGAGCTCCATCAAGTCCATGATCGGCCACTCGCTGGGCGCGATCGGCTCGATCGAGATCGCGGCCTGCGCCCTGGCCATCCAATCCGGGCTGATCCCGCCGACAGCCAACCTGCACGAGCCCGACCCGGCGCTGGGCCTCGACTACGTTCCGCTGGAAGCGCGGCCGGCGGACCTGCGCACGGTACTCAAGGTGGGCAGTGGGTTCGGTGGTTTCCAGAGCGCCATGGTGCTGACCAAGGGGGATTCCGATGAGTGACACCGTCCCCGCGCCGACGCGCCAGCGCGCGGTGATCACCGGCATCGGGGTGGTCGCGCCGAACGGGTTCGACGCCGACGAATACTGGGACGCCGTGCTGCACGGGCGCAGTGGCATCGAACGGATCACCCGGTTCGATCCGGCGCCGTACCCGGTCAGGCTGGCGGGCGAGGTCGCCGACTACGACGTCGGCGAGCACGTCCCCGGCCGGCTGGTGCCGCAGACCGACCAGGCCACCCGGCTGGCGCTGATCGCGACGGACGCCGCCGTCGGCGACTCCGACCTGGAGCTGGCCGCCATCCCCGGTGATCAGGTCGGTATCGTCACGGGCATCTCCGCGGGCGGGCTCGAGTACAGCCAGCGCGAGTTGGAGAAGCTGTGGAGCCTCGGCAGCCACCGTGTGAGCGCCTACCTCTCGTTCTCCTGGTTCTACGCGGTGAACACGGGCCAGATCTCCATCCGGCACGGACTCCACGGCGCCGGCGGGGTGTTGACCGGCCAGACGAGCGGGCTGGACTCCATCGCGCAGGCCCGCCGGTACGTGGCCGACGGTCTGCCGGTGGTGATGTGCGGCGCGACGGACAGCACGATGTGTCCGCTCGGGTGGGTGATCGAGCTGACGACCGGCAGGATGAGCACGGTGAGCGACCCGGCGCGGGCCTATCTGCCGTTTGACGCCGCCGCGTCCGGCCACCTGCCGGGTGAGGGGGGCGCCATGCTCATCGTCGAGGAGGCCGGGCACGCACGCGCTCGTGGGGTCCAGCCGTACGGAGAGATCGCCGGGTACGCCTCCACCTTCGACCCACGGCCCGGTTCGGCACGGGAACCCGGGCTGCGCCGGGCGATCGAGCTCGCGCTGTCGGACGCCGGTGTGAGGCCGGCCGACGTCGACGTGGTCTTCGCGGACGCGGCCGGGGTCGCCGAACTCGACCGCGCCGAAGCGGCCGCCGTGACCGCCGTGTTCGGACCGCGGGCCGTTCCGGTGACAGCGCCGAAGACGATGACCGGCCGGCTGTATTCCGGTGGCCCGGCGCTCGATGTGGCCACAGCGTCGTTGAGCATGCGCCATGGCGTCATACCACCCATGATCAATGTGACCGAGCCGGTCGGGTCCGATCAGCTGGACCTGGTCCTCGGCCGGCCGAGGGAAACGACCGTGTCCACCGCTCTGGTACTGACCCGCGGCGACGGCATCAACTCCGCGATGGTGTTGACGGCGGCGTAGCGCACGCCGGTACCGCGGCCGAGGGATCCTCTTCCGGAGCCGACGCCGTTCGGCCGGGCAGCCGTCAGCGACGGCTGCCCCGTACGGCGTCGGCCCGGAATGGCCATCGCCCGGTTCACGGCTTGGCGGTGATCTCCACGATGCCGGCCGTCCAGGTGAAGCCGGCGCCGACGCCCGCCAGCAGGCAGGTCTGACCGGGTTCGAGGGCGCCCTCGGAGACGAGGTGGGCCAGCCCGGCGAACTGGTCGCCCGCGCCGAGATGCCCGACCTGCCTTCCCCAGGACCAGGTCGATCGCTGCGGGTCGATGCCGAACGGGTCGAAGTACTGCGCCCGCATCCGGGTCCGGCCCAGGTTCGGCAACACGTACCAGTCGATGTCGCTGAGCTTCACGTCCGCTTGGGCGCAAGCCCCTTCGAACGCCTCCCGTTGACCCGTTTCGATGCGCTTGAGCAGGGCCTCCACCCCGAGCTCGCGCACCAGGGAGTCGCTGTTCAAGTCGACCGGGGATCCGGTGGCCAGCGGCGCGTCGCTGAACCGCTCACCCCGACTGCCGTGCTCCAGGCCGGAGTCGGACACCGTGACGAGTCCGCGGAGCCTGGCGAATCCGGTGCGGGTGGACAACACCACCGCGGTGCCGCCGTCGCCGCAGATGGTGCTCGGGTCGCTACGCCACCGGTCGAAGCCGGGGAGGCAGAACCGGTCGGCCGTGGTGACCAGCGCCGCCGGCCGATCGCCGGCCTTCAGGTAGTGCGCCGCGAGCTCCAGGGCGATCATGCCGCCGTTGGACATCTGGCGGACCTCGATGGCCGGATAGGAGCCGCCGCCGGTGAACCGCTGGATGTACGACGCCGGCGGCCACATGTCGTGACCCTGGTGGTACGCGCAGGCGTGCAGCAGCAGCCGGAGGTCCTCCGGCTCGGACCCGGCGCGTTCGAGCGCGGCCCGTGCGGCCAGCACCGCCATCTCCGGCGCCGACTTGTCCGCCGAGACGCACACCGACTCGATGCCGGTATTCCAGACCCGCGCGCGGTCGGCGAGGCCGGCTCGTTCCGCCTCGTCGAGTGTCATGCGCTCGGGCAGCCACGAACTCGCGGCGGCTATGTAGAGCCCGTCGCTCATTGTCGTCCTCCCAGGATCGAATCGGGTACCCGTATCCGGTCAGGGTCGTCATGTCCGGCGGAGGCTCGTTCGAGGCCCAGGCGAGGCCTCACACGCGCGCCGGGTCCGAAGGACAGCGGGTCGCCGTCGATCGGAACTCGATCGGGTGTCGAAGCACCCCGGCCATGTTGGTTTCGACGTCAACGAGACGAAGGGGGCAACAATGGCGACGTTCACCCAGGCGGACCTGGTGGGGTACATCCGTCAGGCGGCGGGCGAGGACGACGGGGTTGACCTGGACGGCGACATCGCCGAGCTCACGTTCGCCGACATGGGCTACGACTCGGTCGCGATGGTGGAGGTGACGCTCCTGGTCGAGCGAGAGCTCGGGATAGCCCTGCCGGAGGACAGGACGGGCAAGGACGCGACCCCGAAGGAGTTCGTCGAGCTGGTCAACGAGTTGCTGCACGCATCGATCTAGCCGCGGGCCCCGGTGGCGCGGCCGGCCCCATGAGGAGGTGCCCATGTACAGCACAGAGCACAAGCAACGCTTCGACAACGACGCGCCGGTGGCGACCGAGCAGCTGAGCCTGCTCGCGGAGATCCTCAACCGGGAGACGTTCGGCATCCTGGGCGAGGAGGTGCGTGTCGGTCACGGCTGGCGCTGCTGGGACGTGGGCACCGGGGACGGCTCCGTCGCCCGCTGGCTGGCCGCCAGGGTGGGAACGTCCGGTCATGTGGTGGCCAGCGACCTCAAGCCGCAGCACGTGCCCGACCATCCACGGATCGAGGCGATCCGTCACGACCTCACCCGTGACCCGTGGCCGGAGCCGAAGTTCGACCTGATTCACGCCCGGCTGTTGTTGATGCACCTGGCCGACAGGGACGCCATCGCCGCGAAGCTGGCCGCACACCTGCGGCCGGGCGGTGCGCTGGTGCTCACCGACTGGTACTCCGCTGCCGCCGAAGAGGGCCTGATCAAATCCCCGGTTGACGCATACACGGCGCGCATCTTCCAGGATTACCACGACGGCGTGCAGAAACTCGCAGGGCAGACGGGTATGGACTTCGACTGGGCGCGGCGTACGCCGGACGTGCTCGCCGCCGCCGGCTATCGGGACATCACGGTGCGGGACTATCAGGCGCCGGGGGAGGGCGGAAAACCGACCGCCCTGCTCGCTCGGCTGCACACCGGCATGCTGGAGCCCTTTCTGCTGAGCCAAACCGATCTGACCGCCGCCGACCTTGCCGTGATCCGGGAAACGCTTATGGATCCGGAATTTGAGATGGTGCCCAACCATACGTATACGACCATCGTTCGGCTGCCGAAGTGAGGGTGGGCAATAGGGAACAGGCCGCGGCCGGAAGGTAGGCGCGCAGGAGCCCGGGCGATGTCGGCCGCCCGTGGCGGTCGCGGCGGCGGCACCGAGACGGTCCCGCCTTGAGCGTCTCGACTGTGGCCGCCGCACGTACCGACTCGAGGAGCCGCAGCAGGTCAGAAAGGCCATCGTGCACCCCGGGGTTTGAGCCTCACGGTTCTCCCCGAGCCCTGCACGGTGGCCCCTGCCTGTTCAGGGGGTACGCACCGGAGCGGCGGAAGCGCGTGTAGGGCTCACCTACGTGGGCTTGGCGCCTTGATCCGCTTACGGCGATCTTGTCAGGAGGTGGGGCCACGGACTACCGTGTCGTATGCCAGCGAGCATACGGGGGAATTAATGGCAGCTTATGCGGCACGGTTGGCGACGGGAATGCGGAACGCGAGTTTCGCGGTCGATGACGCAGGCAGAGTTCTCAGAAATCCGGCACCGTCGTGGAAATGGTCATTACGATTAGGGCCAGGCCATGCAGCCTGACCACGACGGTCGGTTACGTATCGTGCTGATCGACGACCACACGCTGCTGCGCGAGGTGATGCGCGAGGCGCTCGACATGGAACCGGACATGACCGTGGTCGGCGACGCCGCCACCGGGGCAGCCGGCATCCTCTATTGCAAGACCGAACAACCCGACGTCGTACTGCTCGACGTGAACATTCCCGACTGGTCGGTCACCGAGACCGTGCCGACGATCCGCTCGATATCGCCGAACGCCAGGGTCCTGATCGTCAGCATGCATGACGATCCGGTGCTGGTGCGGCAAATGCTCGACAGCGGAGTTCGCGGCTATCTGAACAAGTCGGTAAGCCGGACCGACCTGGTGTCCAGTATTCGCGCAGTGTGCGGGGACGACATCCGCATCGTGCTGCACGTATCCGCCGAGGCACTGACCCACATTGCCTCGGCGTCGAACTCCCCGGAGACGCTCACCAAACGGGAGCTGGAGATCCTGACCCTGGTGAGCAAGGCCATGAGCAATCGGCAGATCTCACGGCGACTGGCCATCGCCGAGGGTACGGTAAAGCGTCACCTGGGAACCATCTTCACAAAGCTGGGCGCCCGTTCCCGGCTCGACGCGGTCAACAAGGCGATTTCCATCGGTCTCATCACCCGCGTCGGATAAGACTGTTACCCGAGCCATTGGAGGCACACTCGTAGCGCATTCGTGGCTGGTACGAGTATCGAACCAATCGGCGCGTCCCCGGGTTGTTGCCGACCCTTGGTGCTGCTCTAATCGCTTTCCGGAGAACCTTCGTCCCCTGTTCCCAGGGGAGGTAATCCAGAAGTAGCTGAGGCACCACCAAGGGGAGGTTCGCAGGCTATGGCAAGCTTGAATGGCAAGACCGCGCTGGTGACCGGCGGTCGGACCGGAATTGGTTTCGGGATCGCCAAGGCGTTGGTCGAGCGCGGCGCGAATGTGGTGATCACCGCACGCAGTGAGGACAAGCTGCGTGAGGCGGCCGCCGAACTCGGCGACGAACGGGCCATCGGCGTTGCCGGCGACGCCAATGACCCCGAGCACCAGCGGATCGCGGTCGCGACCACCGTCGAACGGTTCGGTTCGCTCGATCTGCTGGTGAACAACGTCGGCGGCACGGAACGCAACAGCCGCCGGCTGGTCGACACCGATGTGGCGGCGTACCGGCGCACCATCGAGCTCAATCTGATGTCCGCGCTGACCTGGGTCCAGGCGGCCTGGCACGGCTGGCTTGGCGAGCACGGCGGCGCCATCGTCAACATATCCTCGATCGCCAGCATGCTCGCCGTTCCCGACGGCACCTCCTACGGGACGGCCAAGGCGGCGCTGAACCATTTCACCCAACAAATGGCGAACGAGCTCGCGCCCGGGGTCCGGGTGAACGGCGTCGCGGCCGGCACGGTACTCACCGATTTCACCAGGGTGAACGTCGAGGGCAGGGAGGAGAAGGTGGTCGGCTCCGTCCCGCTGAAGCGACTCGGTACACCCGCTGACGTGGGTGCGGCCGTGGCCTTCCTGCTCTCGGACGAAGCGGCCTGGATCACCGGGCACACCCTCGTCGTCGACGGCGGCCGGCTCCTCCACAACAGGTAGGACTGCATCGGACCGATCGAGGATCGCCTGCCGGCGATCCTCGATCCGTCATCGTCACGGTCGCCTACGGCAGAGCGGGAACTACCAAGTGGCCTGCTCCGAAAGGTACTTCTCCGACACCCCCCGTCCCGTCCAGGAGTCGCGTCCGGCCAGGACCTCCTGGTGCAGCTCCTGCAGCACCTCGGACGGTTCGAGCCCGAGCTCGGTCGACAGCGTCTTGCGCAGGTGCTGGTACGCGACCAGCGATTCGTTCCGTCGGCCGCTGGATGCCAGCGCCTTGATCAGTTGCGCGTGATACCACTCGTTGAGCGGGTCGGCCAGCAGCATGGCCTTCAGCTCCCCGACGAGTTCCCGGTGCCGGCCCAGCATCGCGTCGGCCTGGATGCGCAGTTCAACGGTGTGCGCCCGCTGCTCCGTGAGATGGACGACGTGCGCTTGGATCGACGGGCCGGCCGTCACGTCGGCGAGCGCGGGTCCCGACCAGAGGCCGAGCGCCTGCCGCAGCAGTCGCCCCGCCGCGGCCGGATCACCGGCGGCGAGCGCGGTGCGCCCCTGCTTGGCCAGCCGGAAGAACGCTCCCAGGTCGAGCTGCTCCGGTTCCACCCGGAGCATGTAGCCGGTGCCGCACGTCGCGAGCACCTGCTCGACCGAATGGTCCGGCACCCACGGTTCGAACTGACGCCGCAGCTGGTAGATGTACGTCTGTGCGGTGGGGACGGCGCTCTTCGGCGGCTTGTCACCCCACAGTTCGTCAATGATCGCGTCGAGCATGACGATGTTGTTCGCGCACAGGAGCAGCTGCGCCAGCACACGCCGCGCCATGGGCGCGGTCGGTGTGCAGTCGCCCAGATCGTTGGTGACGGTCAGGCGGCCGAGTACCTGGTATTGCAACACGGGCTAATGCCTCCACACGATGATCGTTGGGACGGGCCTCGACCCAGACTCTGCCGAGCGCTTTGCTCGACAAGCAATGCTTCGGGGCGAAGGTCCCACTCCGGTGACCGTGTCGGGCCGCGTCGACTACAACCTTCGTTGCATCTCCGTGGACGAGAGGTTTGCGTGCGGCGGCACCGGCCGAGCCCGCCCCCTGAGAGCAGAGTGAGAATCCGCTGTCATGACGGAGAACTTCGTGAAAACGAGTGGTCAGGATGTCGTCGCGGTAGTCGGTCTGTCGTGCCGCCTTCCGGGCGCGAGCTCCCCCGAGGCGTACTGGGACCTGCTTGCGGCCGGCCGGGAGGCAGTCGGCGAGGTTCCCGCGGACCGCGCCGTGCACGTCGGCGCACGAGTGGGCAGGGCCGGGCTGATCGACGGGGTCGCGGACTTCGACGCGGGCTTCTTCGGGCTGTCGCCACGCGAGGCCGCAGCGATGGATCCGCGGCAGCGGCTGATGCTGGAACTGGCCTGGGAAGCCCTCGAACACGCGGGAATCGACCCGTCGCTGGTGCGCGGCGACCGGGCGGGAGTCTTCCTCGGGGCGATGGGAGACGACTACGCCGGGCTGGTGCACGACCAGGGCGTGGGAGCGATCGACAGCTTCACCCTGTCCGCGCTCCAGCGCGGCATCCTCGCGAATCGCATCTCGTTCTTCCTCGGACTGTCCGGCCCGAGCGTGGTCGTGGACTCGGCGCAGTCGTCGGCTCTGGTCGCCCTGCACCAGGCGTACGAGAGCGTGCGCCGCGGGGAGTCGGCGTGGGCGCTGGCGGGTGGGGTGAACCTGATCCTCTCGCCGGAGTCGACGGCGGCCGCGAGCGAGTTCGGTGCGCTGTCGCCGGACGGCCGGTGCTACACGTTCGACGCACGCGCCAACGGCTACGTACGGGGCGAGGGCGCCGGCTTGGTGGTGCTCATGCGGCCGGCGGACGCCCTCGCGCACGGCCACGAGGTGGTGTGCGTGATCCGCGGCGGCGCGGTGAACAACGACGGCGGTGGCGAGCAGCTGACCACGCCGAGCCGGTCGGGGCAGGAACAGATGCTGCGGACGGCCCTCTCCGCCGCCGGGACGGACCCCACCGAGGTCGGATACGTGGAGCTGCACGGCACCGGCACGCCGGTGGGGGACCGGGTGGAGTCGGCCGCGCTGGCCGCGGTCTTCACCGACCGGGAGCGGCCGCTGGTGGTGGGGTCGGCCAAGACCAACGTAGGGCATCTGGAGGGAGCGGCCGGGGTCGCCGGCTTCATCAAGACGGCGCTGTCCGTGCAGCGGGGGCAGGTGCCGGCGAGTCTGAACTTCGCCGCTCCTCCGGACGACATCCCCCTCACCGAGCTGGGCATCAAGGTCGCTGCCGAGCTGCGCGAGTGGCCGGGCGACGGGCCGCGGGTCGCCGGCGTGTCCTCGTTCGGGATGGGAGGGACGAACTGCCATCTGGTGCTCGCACAGGCTCCGGATCCGTCGCCTGCCGAGGAGGGCCGCCCCGGGAAGGCGGGCGCGATCCCGTGGCTGCTGTCCGGCGCCACCGCGCAGGCATTGCGCGGCCAGGCTGAGCGGCTGTCCGCTCATGTCGCCGCACAGGACGATCCGGATCCCCTCGACACCGGACTCTCGCTGGCGACCACCCGCGCCGCGCTCGCGCACCGCGCCGTCGTGATCGGCGCCGACACGGCCGAGCTGAGCGAGGGTCTGACCGCGCTGGCAGCGAACGAGCCCGCGTCGAACGTCGTGTCCGCAGTGGTCTCCGAGGGCGGCACGGCCTTCATGTTCACCGGGCAGGGCGCGCAACGAACCGGCATGGGCCGGGACCTGTACGCGGAGTTCCCGGTGTTCGCCGAGTCCTTCGACGCGGTGTGCGCGGAACTGGATCCGCTGCTGGGCCGGGGGCTGCGGGAGATCGTGTGGTCCGACGATGCGGACCCGCTCGGCCGGACCCGGTACACGCAGGCGGCGCTGTTCGCGCTGGAGACCGCGTTGTTCAGGCTGGTGCAGTCGTTCGGAGTACGTCCGGACCACCTGATCGGCCATTCGATCGGTGAGGTCACCGCCGCACACGTCGCGGGGGTGCTGTCGCTGCCCGACGCCTGCACGCTCGTCGCGGCGCGCGGACGGCTGATGCAGTCGGCGCCGTCCGGTGGGGCGATGGTGGCCGTCAACGCCGACGAGGCCGACGTGCGGGCGCTGCTGCCCGAATCCGGGGTCGGCATCGCCGCCGTTAACGGGCCCGGGTCGGTGGTCATCTCCGGTGACACCGGCCCGGTGCTCGCGATGGCGGAATCCTTCCGCTCCAAGGGAGTGAAGACCAAGCAGCTGAACGTCAGCCACGCGTTCCACTCCCACCATCTCGACGGGATCCTGGACGAGTTCGCCGACGCCATCCGCGGGCTGACCTTCCACGCCCCCCGGATCCCCGTCATCTCGAACCTCACCGGGCGCCCCGCCACCACGGACGAGCTGAGCGACCCGGACTACTGGGCGCGCCAGATCCGCGGCACCGTCCGCTTCGCCGACGGCATCCGCACCCTGCACGACGCGGGCGTCTCCCGGTACCTCGAGCTCGGCCCCGACCCCGTACTCGCCGGCATGGCCCGGGAAACCCTCGCCGAGCCGGCACGGGCGGCGGTGTCCACGATGCGCGCCGGGCAGGGGGAAGTCCGTACGCTGCTCAGGGCGCTCGGCACCCTGCACGCCACAGGGGCGGAAGTGGACTGGACGCCCCTGCTGAACGGCGGCCGCAGGGTCGCGCTGCCCACCTACGCCTTTCAGCGCCGCCGCCACTGGACCGGCGAAGCGCGCGAGGCCACACCCGTCGCGGAGCCGGCACCCGTCCGTGACCGCGAGGGCCTGCTCGATCTGGTGCGCACGCACCTCGCGGCCGTCCTGGGGTACGACGCGGTCGACATGACGCCGCTGACCTCGTTCAAGGACCTCGGGCTGACGTCCCTCACCGCGGTCGAGCTGTGCGCCCAGCTCTCCGGAGAGCTGGGTCTGGCCCTGTCCGGATCGCTGGTGTTCGACCATCCCACCCCTGACCGGTTCGCGGCGTACCTGCATGCGGAGCTCACCGGCCACGGTGATGCGCGTGACACGGTGACCATCCAGGTGCCCGGCGACAGCATCGCCGACGATCCGATCGCCATCGTCGGGATGGGCTGCCGGTTCCCCGGTGGCGCGTCGTCGCCGGAGAAGCTGTGGGAGCTGGTGCGGTCGGGCCGGGACTCCATCTCCGGGCTGCCGGGCGATCGCGGCTGGGACCTGGACAACCTGTTCGACCCGGACCCGGAGACCTCAGGGCGGACGTACGCTCGGCACGGCGGATTCCTCGACGACATCGCCGGTTTCGACGCCGAGTTCTTCGGGGTATCGCCGCGCGAGGCGCTCGCGATGGATCCGCAGCAGCGGTTGCTGCTGGAGACCGCGTGGGAGACGTTGGAGGACGCCGGGATCGAGCCCGGTTCACTGCGCGGCAGCACGACAGGCGTCTTCATCGGGGCCATGGCGGGCGACTACGGCCCGCGGCTCGACACTCCGCACGGTGGGGTCGACGGATACGTGCTCACCGGCAACAGCGGCAGTGTCACATCCGGCCGGTTGGCGTACTTCCTCGGCCTGGAGGGGCCGGCGGTGACGGTGGACACGGCGTGTTCGTCGTCTCTGGTCGCGTTGCACCAGGCCGCTCAGGCGGTGCGCAGCGGTGACTGCGCTCTCGCGGTGGCCGGTGGCGTGACCGTGATGTCCTCGCCGGGCATGCTGGTGGAATTCTCCCGGCAGCGGGGGCTGTCCGTCGACGGGCGGTGCAAGGCGTTCGCCGAATCGGCCGACGGCACCGGGTGGGGCGAAGGCGCGGGACTGGTGGTGCTGGAGCGCCTGTCCGATGCCCGCGCCCATGGGCATCGGGTGCTGGCGGTGCTGCGGGGTTCGGCGGTGAACCAGGACGGCGCCTCGAACGGGCTGACCGCGCCGAACGGTCCCTCGCAGCAGCGCGTGATCCGCCGGGCGCTCTCCCATGCCGGACTCACCGGTGCGGATGTCGACGTGGTCGAAGCACATGGCACGGGCACCAGGCTCGGCGATCCGATCGAAGCACAGGCACTGCTGGCCACGTACGGGCAGGAGCACACCGAGGAACAGCCGCTGTGGCTGGGTTCGCTCAAATCGAATATCGGCCACACCATGGCAGCGGCCGGCGTTGGCGGTGTCATCAAGATGGTGGAAGCACTGCGTCATGGTGTGCTGCCTCCTACGTTGCATGCTGACGAGCCGACGTCGCAGGTGGACTGGAACGCCGGGGGAGTCCGGCTGCTCACCGAAATGCGGGAGTGGCCTTCGACGGGCCGGCCGCGTCGCGCCGGCGTGTCGTCCTTCGGCATCAGCGGCACCAACGCACATGTGATCTTGGAACAGGCACCCGAGACGGAGCAGACCGAGCCGGTGCTGTCGCCCGCTCCGGAGCGGGCCGCGGACGGTGCGGCGGACGCGCCGGTCGGGTGGGTGCTGTCGGCGCGGACCGAGGAGGCCTTGCGGGCGTACGCGGGGCGGATCGCCGAGGCCGCTGACTCTGGGCTGTCGGTCGTGGACATCGCCACGACGCTCGCTGCGCGCACCGCGTTCGAGCATCGCGGTGTTGTGGTGGGCTCCACCCGCGCGCAACTGCTGGCAGGACTGACGTCCGTGGTAGAGGGCCTTCCCGCGGATACGGTCGTGACCGGACGCGCACGAGATGGCAAGACGGTGTTGGTGTTTCCGGGGCAGGGTTCGCAGTGGGATGCGATGGCCCGGGATCTGTATGCGGCGGCTCCGGTGTTCCGGGCTCGTCTCGATGAATGTGCGCAGGCCCTGTCCGCGTATGTCGAGTGGGACGTGCTGGAGGTCTTGCTGACGGATGAGGGTGCGTCGCTGCTGGCGCGGGTGGATGTGGTGCAGCCGGCGTTGTTCGCGGTGATGGTTTCGCTGGCGGCTTTGTGGCAGTCGTATGGGTTGAAGCCGGATGCGGTGTTGGGGCATTCGCAGGGTGAGATCGCCGCGGCGTGTGTCGCCGGTGCGTTGTCGCTGGAGGACGCGGCGCGTGTGGTGGCGTTGCGCAGTCAGGCGATTCGTGCGCTGGCCGGGCAGGGCGGAATGGTTTCCGTCGCGCTGTCGGTCGAGGAGGTGCGGCCCCGGTTGAAGCGGTGGGACGGTGATATCGGCATCGCGGCGATCAACGGTCCTGCTTCCACGGTGGTTTCGGGCAGTGCGCAGGCCCTCGACCAGCTGCAAGCCGCTTGTGAGGTCGACGGCGTACGCACGTGGCGCATCCCCGTCGACTACGCATCACATTCCTGGCACGTCGACAGGATTCGTGATCAGGTGCTGGACCTGCTGGCGCCGATCCGTCCTCGGCCCAGTGACGTCCACTTCTATTCCACCGTGACGGGGCAGCGGATCGACACCAGGGAATTGGATGCCGACTACTGGTTCCGTAACCTGCGGAGCACCGTCGAGTTCGAGGCCACCACCCGGCTGCTCCTGGCGGACGGCTATGGCACGTTCATCGAGTCCAGCCCGCACCCCGTTCTGGTTCCGGGGGTGCAGGAGACCATCGACAGTACGGACAGCCCCGGCCGCAGCATCGGGACGTTGCGTCGGGACAAGGGTGACCTGACCAGCTTCCTGCGCTCCACCGGCGAGGCGTTCACCGCCGGCGTCACCTCCCACTGCATTCCTGCTCATCAGCGCGAGGGCCGTCATGTCACGCTGCCCACCTATCCCTTCCAGCGCGCGCACTACTGGCTCACCCCCGACACCAGCCGACGGGACATCGGCGCCGTCGGACTGACGTCAGCCGGCCATCCACTCCTCGGTGCTGTCGTCGAGGGCGCGGCCAGCATGGTCTTCACCGGCCGGATCTCCCTGGCAACTCATCCCTGGTTGGCCGACCATGAGGTCGCGGGCACCATCGTGCTCCCCGGTGCCGCGTTCGTCGAGTTGGCGGTGCATGCCGCCGACCGGGTTGGTTGTGGCGGTATCCGGGAGCTGACCGTGCAGACCCCGCTCGTTCTGCCCGAGCACGGTGCCGTGCGGCTCCGGGTGGAGGTCGGCGAGCCCACCACCGCCGACGGCGCACGTCCCGTACGGATCGACGCACGCCCGGACACCGGCGCGGACACGTCCTGGACCTGCCACGCCACAGGCGTCCTGGACGTCGATATGCCTTCCCCCGACTGGGACCTCACCGCCTGGCCCCCCACCGGCGCAGAGCCAGTCGACGTCTCGTACGACACCCTCGCCACCTACGGATACCAGTACGGCGAAACCTTCCAAGGGCTGCAGCGGATGTGGCGGCACAACGACCACGTCTACGCCGAGATCAGCCTCCCCACCGACCCGGACTCCTACAACATCCACCCGGCCCTCCTCGACGCCACACTCCACGCCGCACTCATGGGTCAGGTCCTGCCGAACGACGGCCGGATCCGACTCCCCTACGCCTGGGAAGGCGCGACGCTGCACGCGTCCGGGGCCCGCACGCTGCGGGTGTCGGCGACGGCCGTGGGGGACAACGCCCTGCGGTTGCGCGCGGCGGACGGCGCCGGCATGCCCGTCGCCGAGGTGGCGTCGCTGGCCCTGCTTCCGGCAGACCTCGCCGCACTCGGTGCCCCGACCGTGAACCGGGACTCCCTGCTGCGCCTGGAATGGATCCCCGCGCCGTCGGCAGACGCAGTGGCGCCCACCGGGCTCTCGCTGCTCGGCACCGACCCGTTCGGCCTGCGCTCGGTGACGGGAGCCGACGTCGGCCGGCACGAGTTCACCGAGCTGTCCGCGATCCCCGACGACTCGCCCGACGTGGTCGTGTGCGTCGAAGGCGACGACACGCCGGACATACCGGCAGCCGCCCGCGCGGCGCTGTACGGCGCGCTCGATCTGGTCCAGGCATGGCTGTCCGACGACCGGTTCACCGATGCCCGGCTGGTCGTGGTGACCCGGCGTGCGGTGATGACCGGGCACGGCGAGCCCGGACCGGACCTCTCCGCCGCGCCCCTCTGGGGGCTGCTCCGCTCCGCGCAGAACGAGCATCCTGGTCGGCTGGTCCTCGTCGATGTGGACGACGACGATCGCTCACTGGCGGCGCTGCCCTTCGCGCTGGCCGGTGACGCCACCCAGTTCGCGCTGCGTGAGGGACAGGTCCTGGTGCCGAGACTGGCCAGGGCGACTTCCAAGGACCGACGACGGGAACCGGAGGGTGTGCCGGGACGGTCGGACTTCGAGAGCCAGAGCGGGCCGGAGTCGCCGGCACGGTGGGACACCGACGGCACCGTGTTGATCACCGGCGGTACGGGAACACTCGGCGGCCTGTTCGCCCGGCACCTGGTCACGCACCACGGGGTGCGGAACCTGTTGCTGGTCTCCCGGCGCGGACCGGACACTCCCGGAGCCGCGGACCTGGTCGCCGAGCTGTCCGGACTGGGCGCCGGGGTGACCGTCGCCGCGTGCGACGTCGCCGACCGGGCCGCGCTCTGCGCACTGCTGGCGGAAATCCCGGCGAACCACCCGCTCACCGGCCTGGTTCACGCCGCAGGGACCCTGGACGACGGGCTGATCTCCGGGATGACGCCGGAAAGGCTCGACGCGGTGCTGACGCCGAAGCTGGACGCGGCATGGAACCTGCACGACCTGACCCGAGACCTCGGGCTGTCCGCGTTCGTACTGTTCTCCTCGATCATGGGCACGATCGGCAACGCGGGCCAGGGAAACTACGCCGCCGCGAACGTCTTCCTCGACGCTCTCGCCCAGTACCGCCGCGCCACCGGACTGCCGGCGACCTCGCTCGCGTGGGGTTTCTGGAGCGAGCGCAGCGAACTGACCGGCGACCTGGGCGACGCGGACATCGCTCGCATGGCACGCACCGGACTGAAACCGCTGCCGTCGGACGAAGGCGTCGCGCTGTTCGACGCGGCGCTGGCCGGCGGTGAGGCCACCGCGGCACTGGCCGCACTCGACCTGGACCGGCTGCGCGCGCAGGCCGCGCAGACGAGCCTGCCGGAGGTCCTGCGCGGGCTGGTCCGGGCGCGGCGCGCGGCGACCGCGGTGACGGCGACAGGCTCCACGCTCGCCGACCGGCTGGCCGGCCGCCCGGCCGAGGACGTCGACCGCGAGCTGCTCGACCTGGTGCGCTCCCACACCGCCACCGTGCTCGGCCATGCCGGCACCGGCTCCGTACAGCCGGACGTCGCGTTCAGGGAACTCGGCCTCGACTCGCTGTCCGCGGTGGAGCTTCGCAAGCGGCTCAACGAGGTCACCGGGCTGCGGATGCCGGCCACCGTGGTGTTCGACCACCCGACCCCGACCGCACTGGCCGCGCTGCTGCGCGAGGAACTGCTCGGCGGGAGCACCCGGGCCGTCACTCAGGCGGCTGCGGCGCCCGCCTCGGCAGGGGACGACGAGCCGGTCGCCATCGTCGGCATGGGGTGCCGCTATCCCGGTGGCGTTCATTCGCCGGGGGGATTGTGGGACCTCGTGCGGTCGGGACGGGATGCCGTTGGCGGGCTGCCGCGGGACCGCGGCTGGGACGTGGAGAACCTGTTCGACCCGGACCCGGGGCGCACAGGCAAGAGCTACGTCGACAAGGGCTACTTCCTCGACGACGCGGGGGAGTTCGACGCCGGGTTCTTCGGTATTTCACCCCGCGAGGCACTGGCGATGCATCCGCAGCAGCGGTTGCTGCTGGAGACCGTATGGCAGACCCTGGAGGACGCCGGGATCGAGCCCGGTTCGCTGCGCGGCAGCGACACCGGCGTGTTCATCGGCGCGCTGTTCCAGGAGTACGGGCCGCCGATGCACGAGGGTTCGGCGGAGGCCGACGGGCTGCTGCTCACCGGTACCAGCGGGAGCGTCCTTTCCGGCCGGTTGGCGTACTTCCTCGGCCTGGAGGGGCCGGCGGTGACGGTGGACACGGCGTGTTCGTCGTCTCTGGTCGCGTTGCACCAGGCCGCTCAGGCGGTGCGCAGCGGTGACTGCGCTCTCGCGGTGGCCGGTGGCGTGAGTGTGATGTCCTCGCCCGGAGTGTTGGTCGAGTTCTCCCGGCAGCGGGGGCTGTCCGTCGACGGGCGGTGCAAGGCGTTCGCGGAGTCGGCCGACGGCACCGGGTGGGGTGAGGGCGTGGGCTTGGTGGTGCTGGAGCGCCTGTCCGATGCCCGCGCCCATGGGCATCGGGTGCTGGCGGTGCTGCGGGGTTCGGCGGTGAACCAGGACGGCGCCTCGAACGGGTTGACCGCGCCGAACGGTCCTTCGCAGCAGCGCGTGATCCGCCGGGCGTTGGCTGATGCCGGGCTCACCGGTGCGGATGTCGATGTGGTCGAGGGGCATGGCACGGGCACCAGGCTCGGCGATCCGATCGAAGCACAGGCCTTGCTGGCCACGTACGGGCAGGAGCACTCCGAGGACCGGCCGCTGTGGCTGGGTTCGCTCAAATCGAATATCGGCCACACCATGGCGGCGGCCGGCATCGGTGGTGTGATCAAGATGGTGGAAGCGCTCGGGCGTCGTGCGCTGCCTCCCACGTTGCATGTCGATGAGCCGAGCTCGCATGTGGACTGGAGCGCCGGGGGAGTCCGGCTGCTCACCGAAATGCGGGAGTGGCCTTCGACGGGCCGGCCGCGTCGCGCCGGCGTGTCGTCCTTCGGCATCAGCGGCACCAACGCTCATGTGATTCTGGAGCAGGCACCCGAGACGGAGCAGGTCGGAACGTCTCAGTCGTCCGCTCCGGAGCCGCCCGAAGAGGGTGCGGGAGAGGGGCCGGTCGGGTGGGTGCTGTCGGCGCGCACCGGGGAGGCGTTGCGGGCGTACGCGGGGCGGATCGCCGAGGCCGCTGACTCTGGGCTGTCGGTCGTGGACATCGCCACGACGCTGGCTGCGCGCACCGCGTTCGAGGAGCGGGGTGTTGTGGTGGGCTCCACCCGCGAGCAGCTGCTGGCGGGATTGAAATCCCTCGCGGACGGTGTTCCTGCCGAAGATGTGGTGACGGGGACCGCTGGGACCGGTAAGACGGTGTTGGTGTTTCCGGGGCAGGGTTCGCAGTGGGATGCGATGGCCCGGGATCTGTATGCGGCGGCTCCGGTGTTCCGGGCTCGTCTCGATGAATGTGCGCAGGCCCTGTCCGCGTATGTCGAGTGGGACGTGCTGGAGGTCTTGCTGACGGATGAGGGTGCGTCGCTGCTGGCGCGGGTGGATGTGGTGCAGCCGGCGTTGTTCGCGGTGATGGTTTCGCTGGCGGCTTTGTGGCAGTCGTATGGGTTGAAGCCGGATGCGGTGTTGGGGCATTCGCAGGGTGAGATCGCCGCGGCGTGTGTCGCTGGTGCGTTGTCGCTGGAGGACGCGGCGCGTGTGGTGGCGTTGCGCAGTCAGGCGATTCGTGCGCTGGCCGGGCAGGGCGGAATGGTTTCCGTCGCGCTGTCGGTCGAGGAGGTGCGGCCCCGGTTGAAGCGGTGGGACGGTGATATCGGCATCGCGGCGATCAACGGTCCTGCTTCCACGGTGGTTTCGGGCAGTGCGCAGGCCCTCGACCAGCTGCAAGCCGCTTGTGAGGTCGACGGCGTACGCACGTGGCGCATCCCCGTCGACTACGCATCACATTCCTGGCACGTCGATCAAATCGAGGAAGAAATACGGGAGTTGCTGGCGCCGATCCACCCTCAAGCCGGCACCATCCGCTTCTACTCCACCGTCTCCGCCCAGCACATCGACACGACCGCGCTCGACGCGGACTACTGGTTCCGTAACCTGCGGAGCACCGTCGAGTTCGAAGCCACCACCCGGCTGCTCCTGGCGGACGGCTTTGACACGTTCATCGAGTCCAGCCCGCACCCCGTTCTGGTTCCGGGGGTGCAGGAGACCATCGACAGTACGGACAGCCCCGGCCGCAGCATCGGGACGTTGCGTCGGGACAAGGGTGACCTGACCAGCTTCCTGCGCTCCACCGGTGAGGCGTTCACCGCCGGCGCCACCTCCCACTGCATTCCTGCTCATCAGCGCGAGGGCCGTCATGTCACGCTGCCCACCTATCCCTTCCAGCGCGCGCACTACTGGCTCACCCCCGACACCAGCCGACGGGATGTGAGCACCGCGGGCCTGACCGCCGCTGAACATCCGATGCTCAGCGCCATCACGGACGGCGCCACCACCACGGTCCTCACCGGCCGGATCTCCCTGGCAACCCATCCCTGGTTGGCCGACCATGAGGTCGCGGGCACCATCGTGCTCCCCGGTGCCGCGTTCGTCGAGTTGGCGGTACATGCCGCCGACCGGGTTGGTTGTGGCGGTATCCGGGAGCTGACCGTGCAGACCCCGCTCGTTCTGCCCGAGCACGGTGCCGTGCGGCTCCGGGTGGAGGTCGGCGAGCCCACCACCGCCGACGGCGCACGTCCCGTACGGATCGACGCACGCCCGGACACCGGCGCGGACACGTCCTGGACCTGCCACGCCACAGGCGTCCTGGACGTCGATACGCCTTCCCCCGACTGGGACCTCACCGCCTGGCCCCCCACCGGCGCAGAGCCCGTCGACGTCTCGTACGACACCCTCGCCACCTACGGATACCAGTACGGCGAAACCTTCCAAGGGCTGCAGCGGATGTGGCGGCACAACGACCACGTCTACGCCGAGATCAGCCTCCCCACCGACCCGGACTCCTACAACATCCACCCGGCCCTCCTCGACGCCACACTCCACGCCGCGTGCACCGAGGGCCCTCGGCTGGCGACGTCGTGGCGTGGAGTCGCCGTGCACGCGGTCGGCGCGTCCGCCCTGCGGGTGCGGATCGGCCCCGACCGCACCGGCTCGGTGTCGATGATGCTGGCCGACACCGTGGGCGATCCGGTCGCCGAGCTCGGAGTCGGCACCACCCCCATCGACGCGAGGGCGCTCCAGGCCGCCAGGGTCGCGCAACTCGACGCGCTCTACCGGGAGGTGTGGGTCGACCACGTCGCGAAGGCGCTGCCTCGCAAGGCGAACTGGGCCGTCGTAGGCGCGGATCCGCTCCACGCCGTGGCGGGACTGACGGCCGCGGGCGTTCACGCCCAGGCGTACCAGGGGCTCGACGCCCTGGCCGAAGCCGGCGGGGACGCGCCGGACTACCTCGTGCTCACCGTGCCGGCGGGCGCGGAGGTCGCCGCCACCGCACGGGAGACACTGCGCGGGCTGGACGACCTGCCGGCGACCGAAGGGTTCGCCGCGGTGACCGTGGTGTTCCTGACCACCTCCGCGGTGCCGGCGTTCGACCATGGCGGCACCGACCTCGCCGGCGCCGCGGTGTGGGGGCTGGTCCGGTCCGCGCAGGCGGAGAACCCCGGACGGTTCGTACTCGCCGACGTGGACGCCGACGAAGCCTCGTGGCGTGCGCTGCCGAGGGCCGTCATGTCAGGCGAGCCACAGCTGGCTCTGCGCGAGGGCCAGGCCAGGGTGCCGCGGCTCGCACCGGTCAAGACGGCCGGCGGTACGGGGCAGTTCGCCGGGGACGGGGGCACGACGCTGATCACGGGCGGGACCACGCCGATCGGTGAACGACTGGCGCGGCACCTGGTGGCCGCGCACGGCGTGCGCCACCTGGTGCTCACCGGCGCCGAGGCCCCCGTGCTGACCGCGGAGCTCACCGCGCTGGGCGCCACCGTCACCACCGCGGCCTGCGATCCGGGCGACCGCACGGCGCTGCGCGAGCTGATCGACGGTCTGCCCGCGGAGCATCCGCTGACCAGGGTCGTGCACATACCGCAGGCGCTGCCGAGCGGCGCCGCGGCTTCACCGACACCCGCTCCGACACCTGCTCCGACACCGGATTCGATCGCCGAGGCGGTGCGTGCGACGGTCGGCGCCGCGGAGGTCCTCGACCAGGAGGTCGGGGCCGCGACCCTCGTCCTGTGCTCGTCGTTCGCCGGGACCGTCGGCGGCCATGGAACCGCCGCCTCGGCGGCGTGGGCGGCCGCACTGGACGCGCTCGCCCGACGGCGCCGGGCGGGCGGCGCCCCCGCGGTGTCGCTGGCCTGGGGCCCGTGGGCACTGGGCGACGCACCGTCCCGTACCGGGATCGCAGGAGTGGGCGTGCTGGGGGTGCGGGAGGCCGTCGCGCTGTTCGATGCCGCCTGTCGCGCGAGCGAACCCGTGCTGATTCCGGCCAGGCTGGATCTGCCCGAGCTGGCCCGGCAGGCCAAGACCGGGACGGTGCTGGCGCCGGCGTTCAGGTCGCTGGTCAGGACCACCGGCAAACGCACGGCGGGCGGGGGCGCGGTCTCGGCGACATCGCTGCGGCACCGGCTCGCGTCGATGGCGGACGCCGACCGGGACCACATGCTGTCCGACCTGATCTCCACGCAGATTTCGGCGGTACTGGGGCTCCAGTCGGCGGCGGCCGTGCGGCCGAACTCGATGTTCCGTGAGCTCGGGTTCGACTCGCTGTCCATCCTGACCCTGCGAAACCGGCTGAACTCGGCGACCGGCCTGAGTCTGGACACCTCGTCCGTGTACCACCAGTCGACACCGGACGCCCTGGTACGGCACCTCAAGCAGGCACTGCTCGAGAACTGATGCGGCAGAGGAGACGACCATGCACCCACCCCTTGCGCAGTCCGAACGCGTCGTCAGCCCAACGGGACGCGGCTATCTGCTCCTCGAGTCGCATCCGGCGGGATGCGCCCGCAGCGTCGCGCTCATGCGGGCCGAGGTGCCGACGCCCGTGAAGCCACCGGCGCGGCGGCCGACGGCGCTGGTGATCGGGTCGAGCGCGGGCTACGGCCTGGCGAGCACGATCGCCGGGCTGGTGCGGTACGGCATCGACGGCGTCGGCATCGGGTTCGAGCGGCCGGCCGGGCACCGCAGTGCGACCGCCGGGTGGTACCGCACCATCGCCACCCGTGCGATCGCCCGCGAGCTCGGGTCGGACTTCTCTTTCCGCAACGCCGACGCGTTCGCCGACACCACCAAGACCGAGACGCTGGATCTGCTGGCCGAACGGTTCGGCGGCGTCGACTACCTGATCTACAGCGTGGCCGCGCCCCGGCGCACCGATCCACGGAGCGGCACCACCTACCATTCGGTGCTCAAACCCCTCGGCGCGCCGTACACCACCCGGAACCTGGAGTTCGCCGACGACGGAGCCGCGTACGTGCGCCAGGTCACCGTCGACCCGGCCACCGCGGCCGCGACCGCCGCGACCGTACGTGTCATGGGTGGCGAGGACTGGTCCCGCTGGGTCACCGCGCTGACGGAGCGCGGGCTGCTGCGCGACGGCTTTCGTACGGTCGCCCTCAGCTACATCGGCTCGCCGCTGACCTCGGCGATCTACCGCGAGGGCACGATCGGCGCCGCCAAGGCCGACCTGGAGTCCACCGCCGTCGCCCTGACCGAGCGGCTGGCCGCGGTGGGCGGCGCCGCCTACACCTCGGTGAACGGAGCGGCGGTCAGCCAGGCGTTGACCGCCATCCCGGGCATCCCGCTCTATGTCAGCCTGCTCCGTGGCGTCCTGGGCGACCGCTTTCCGTCCCCCGTCGAGCAGTCGCTCGAGCTGTGGAACCAGCTCACCGCGCACCGGCCCGAGGTGGACGAGGCCGGCCGCGTCCGCCTCGATCGCTGGGAGCTGTCGGAGCCCGTCCAGGCCGCCGTGGCCGAACGCTGGCGGTCGATCACGCCCGAGACCCTCACCGAACTGGCCGACATCCCGTGGTTCCGTACCCAGTTCCGTTCCCTGTACGGCTTCGACGTCCCCGGTGTCGACTACGCTGCCCCGGTCGAGACCGACCTGCCCTGGCCGAACTCGTCGACTCCTTGAACTCACCGCGGAGGGCGTGGGCGATCAGCCCCGTGCGTGCTGGTGGAGGGTGGCTGCCAGGAGATGGGAGTCGAGGAGGGAGACGTCAGCCGTCCGGTCCGCCCGTGCGTAACCGGCCAGCATCCGCTTCGTCAGGACGAGCGCTTCGGGCGAGCGTCGCACGAGAGGCCTGATCCAGGAATCGATCACCTTGTCCAGCTGGTCGAGCGGGGCGGTCCGGTGGAGCAGACCGATGCGGTGGGCCGTGTCGGCGTCGAAGACGTCGCAGGTGAGCATGAGCTCGCGAATCCTGGAGGTGCCGGCCTCGGAGACCAGGCGTCCCATCGCCCCGCCCCACGCCGGCGGCAGCCCTATGCCGACCTCCGGCATGCGAAAGCGGCTGGTGTCGGCACCGGCGCGCAGATCGCAGAAGGAGGCGAGGGCGAGACCCGCTCCGATGACCCGCCCGTGCAGCCGGGCGATGGTGACCGCGTGGGTGTTCTCCAGGGCCTGGCACAGGCGGTGCGCCTTGTCGGCGATGCGCCGCAGGCCCACTCCGGACGGATCGGCGGCCATGGCCTCCTGGTACTCGCCCCGGTCGGCACCCAGGCAGAAGTCCGTACCCCGTGACGACAGCGTCAGGATCCGGACGTCGGGTCTCTCGTGCAGGTCGTCGAGCAGGCTGATGAGGTCGTCGAGGACCGCGGTGTCCAGCGTGTCCTCCTGCCCCCAGGGGTTGAGGCGGACGTGGAGTACGGGGCCGTCCTGCTCGGTACGTATCGCCTTGGGAGCGGTCCGGGCGTGTGCGGGGGCGGGAGTGGGAGTGGGGGCGGGGGCGGGGGTGGGAGTGGGGGTCGATTCGGTCATGCGAGGGCTACGTCCAGATTCAGCAGGCGCCGGAACGCCACACGGGGCGCCATCGACGGGGGGCGTACGAGGGTGAGGCGGGGGAGGCGCCGGATCAGTTGGCGGAGCAGGGTCTGGGCCTCGAGGCGGGCCAGCGGCGCGCCGAGGCAGTAGTGAATGCCGCCGCTGAATGCGAGGTGGGCGGCCGTGCGTCCGGGGTCGAACCGGTCCGGGTCGCTGTGTCGGGCCGGGTCCCGGTGCGCCGCCCCGATCATGAGGTGGACCATCTCGTCGCGGCGGATCTCGATGCCTCCCAGCACGCAGTCCTGCGATGCGACCCTGCTGATCACGTGGGTGGGCGGGTCGTAGCGGAGGGTTTCCTCCACGAACCCGGGCACGAGGTCCGGATTGTCGGCGACCATGTCCCAGCGTTCCGGGCTCTCGACGAGCCGGAGCGTCATCGTCGAGAGGAGGGTCGCGGTGGTTTCCAGCGCGGCCAGCAGGACGAACAACACCAGGAAGTAGACGGCCTCGTCGGCCTTGTCCTGGTCGGGCTCGATCGCGTCCCACGCTTGGATCCACCGGGTGACGGGGTCATCGCCGGGGTGGGAGCGCCGATCGCGCACCAGGGCCATGAAGTAGGTGCGGAGTTCGGCCGTGGCCTCGTCGGACAAGGCCAGTTGGCTGGCCGAGGGCAGCAGCTCCTGGGTGAAGACCTGATCGTGTGTCAATGCGCGGAGCCTGGGCCAGTCGGCCTTCGGCAGGCCCAGCCATTCGCCTATGGTGGCGACCGGCAGCTCCTCGCAGACAAGCTCCGAGAAGTCCGCCTCGCCGGTGCGTATTCGTTCCGTGAAGGCGTCGAGGAGCCGATTCGCGGACCGGCTCACATTGCGGCCGATGCGCTCCACCGTGCCACGGTCGAACGTGCCGGCCGCCCGTCTCACCGTGGTGTGGTCCGGGGCGTTGAGCGCGGCGAGCGTGCTGCTCATCTCCCGTGAGGAGGGCGCGTTCCAGCGTGTCCCGGCCCCCTGGCGCTCCCGCCATTCCCGGTCGGGCTCCAGCCATTGGCGGCTGCGCAGGACCTGGTCGCAGGCGGCGAAGCCCGTCACGGCGAAGCCGCCCCAGGGAGCGGGCACGACCTCGCCCCGCGCGAGGAGTTCGGCGTAGATCGGGAAGGGGTCTGCCTGCCCTCCGGCCGTCCGCAGACGGGAGAAGAGGGAGGCGGACGCCCGGCGGTCATATGAGGGAGTGGTGGCAACGCCCATGACGGAGGCTCCTTTCTGAGAACCGGCCGCCATGCATACCCGCGTGATCATTAGAGCATCCCCTACCACTGGGTACTCAGGGGGTGGTGAGAATCACACTCGCCTCACTCGCCCCTGGTCCAGGCCAGGAACCGGCTGAACAGGCCGCCCTTGGGCTGTGGCGCGAAACCGGCGTTCGTACGCGAGGGTCCGGCGCCGGCGGGCGAGGACGCGGCTGTCTGCTGCTGGGGCATCTGACCCGCGTTCGATCCGGACGGTCCGGCCGATCCGGTTGCCTCGGGAGCGGTCCTCGGGGAGAAGCGGATCGGGAGGGTGACCAGCGAGCGGCTCCACGGGCTCGGCGCCCAGGTGAGCGCCTTGAACGGGACGCGCAGCTCGACATCGGGCAGCTGATTGAGCAGCGCCTCGACGGCCGTCACGGCGATCATGAAGGCCGGGTCCTTGGCGGGGCACGCGTGCGGGCCCGCCCCGAACGCCAAGTGCGCCTTGGCGCTGAGCTGTTCGCGGTGCTCGGTCAGCTTCGGGTCGGTGTTGGCCGCGGCGAAGGAGACGAGGACCGGGTCGTTGGCCCGGAGCATCCTGCCGCCGAGCTCGACGTCGTGAGTCGGGTAGTGCGCCGCGTAGTTGGCGATCGGCGCGTAGTTCCAGAGGGTCTGGGAGATCGCCTCCTCCACCGGGAGGCCGACCTGCCAGTCCTCTCCGAGGTACAGGGCGCTGCTGGTGCCGATGGTCGCGGCCAGCGGAGCGGTGCCACCGGAGAGCAGCGTGACCAGCTGGTGCAGCATCTCCTCGTCGCTCAGCTGGGCCGAGTGCTCCATCAGGCGCGTGGTCAGGTCGTCCGTCGGGCGCCGCCGCTTGAGGGTGATCAGCTCGGTGAGCGCCCCGCCGAGCACCTCGTCGGCCCCGGGGGTTCCCTCGAAGATGCCACTGATCCCGGCGATCACGCGGTCGCCGATCTCGGGCGGGCAGCCGAACAGGTCGCTGAAGACCAGCAGCGGCAGCGGCTGGGCGTACTCGGCCATCAGCTCCGCCTGGCCGAGGACGTCGGTACTGAACTGGCTGATCAGGTAGTTGGCGGACTGCTGTGTCTGCCTGATCAGCTGGTGTTCGTTGACCGTGGCGAGACTGTCGGTAACGGCACGGCGGAGTCGGGCATGTGCCGCACCGTCACTGAAGAGCGCGTTGGGGCGGTAACCCATCATGGGCAGTGCCGGGCTGTCGGCCGGGACGCGCCCCTCGTTGAGCGCGTTCCAGCGGCGGGAGTCGCGCACGAAGGAGGCGGGGTTCTGCAGGACGTACAGAGCGGCGTCGTAGCTCGTGACGAGCTCGGCCCGGACGTCGGGGGCGATGTCCACGGGCGCGCTGTGACCGAAGAGACGCAGCTGTGCGTAGTGGCCTTCCGGGTCGGCTCCGAACGAGGGACCGTACATCTGGACGTTCCCGTGCGCGGGGCAGCCGGGGGGTATCTCCTGCGTTTCACGTGGCTGTTGCATTCCTGCGCTCCTAGCCGAGTTGGGACATGAGGTGTTGCACGAGGGTGATGAGGGCCTGCGCCGAGGAGGTCTCGTCCCGTACGTCGCACTCCACGACAGGGGTCTCGGCGGTGAGGTTCAGGGCCTCGCGCACCTCGTCGAGCGGGTAGTGCGTGGTGCCCTCGAAGTGGTTCACGGCGATGGCGTAGGTCAGGCCGAAACGCTCGACGAGGTCCAGGATGGGGAAGGACTCGTGCAGGCGCTCGGGGTCGACGAGGACCAGCGCGCCCAGAGCGCCCCGGGAGAGCTCCTCCCACATCTCCTTGAAGCGCTCCTGGCCGGGCGTACCGAAGAGGTAGAGGACCAGGGTGTCGCTCAGGGTGAGCCGGCCGAAGTCCATGGCGACGGTGGTGGTCTTCTTGTCGGGGGTGCCCGACAGGTCGTCGAAGCCCACGCTGGCTTCGGTGATCTCCTCCTCGGTCCGCAGCGGCTCGATCTCGGAGAGACTGCCGATGCAGGTGGTCTTGCCGACCCCGAAGTGCCCCACTATGAGGATCTTCACCGCGTGGGAGACGTGTGGATCCAGGTACACGCGCTACGCTCCGAATCGATTCTTCAGGCCCTCGAGCACGGCGCTGACCAGTTCTCTGTCGACACGTTCGGCGCGCGGTATCGGTGTCCTCGCGAGGATGAGGCCGTCCTCCTCCAGCTGCGCCAGCAGGATGCGGACGATGCCCAGGGGCAGGTGCGTGTGCCCGGCCACCTCGGCCACGGAGAGGAAGCCGTTCGCGACCAGGTCCATGACCTGCCCCGCTTCCGGGGACAGCGTGCGCGCCGCGACCTGTCCGTTCTCCGCCGCCATCGTCACGAGCGTCGTGTGCTCGTACTCGTGGTCCGGGGGGAGGGCTCGTCCGTTGGTGATCACGAAGAGGGGGACTAAGGGAGACGTCAGTTCCAGCTCGTCATCCTGTTCGAACCCATCACGCATGGTCAGTCGCCTTCCCCGGTGTCGCCGCCGAGGTCAGTCCGGGAACCACCTCGTGCAGACGCGTGGTGAACTGTTCTATGTCGCAATCGTGTTCGGCGGCAGCGGCCAGGAAGGCATCGGGACCGGCCGCCATCAGGAAGATCCAGCCGTGCTGGAACTCGATGACCGTCTGACGCCATTGCGCGTCCTCGACGACCCCCGCGAACTGGGACGTGACCCGGCTGTAGGCATGGATGCCCGTCATGGCCGCGGAGACCGTGTCCGCGAGGTCTCGGCCCATCCCCTTGGTCGCCCCGCGCGGAAGGCCGTCCGAGCCCAGTAGCACGGCGTGGCGGGCACCCTTGACCTCGGACATCACCTGGTCGAGCTCGTCCAGGGCGAATCCTCCGTCACCGGAGCTCCGCTGCCGGGGTGCGCTCCCCCGGGGACCTCCGGCGTCCTCGCCGCCCACCCGCGGCGGCGAGGTGAGGTTGTTGCCCAGTCGCGCGACGAGGCGGTGCATGCGGAAGGAGATCTGCTGCATGTCCACATCGGGCGCGGCCGCGGCGGCGAGGTACGAGCCCTGCCCTGCCCCGATCAGGAAGATCCAGCCATGGGAGAACTCGATGACGGTCTGGTTCCACTGCCGGTCCTCTTCCGGGCCGGCGAAGTGGGCCGTCGCCCGGCTGAGCGACTGCATCCCGGCCATGGCCGCGGAGATGGTGCGCACGTCCTTCTCGGCCAGGCCTTCGGCCGCGCCGCGAGGAAGGCCGTCCGCGGACAGCAGGACGGCGTGCCGTGCATGGGGCACGTTGTGCACGATGTCCTCGAGCATCCACGACAGGTCTGCGGTCATGCCTCTTCGGGCCCTTCGGACGAGGTGACGTCAAGATTGCGGCCGGAGAGCGTGCCGCGCTGGAAGGCCCCCAGGCTGCGCCCGGAAGCGCGGCCCGTCTCCCCCGAGGTCCGTGGCGCCGGTGTGGTGGAGTCGGGATCGGGGACGCTCGCGATGGGCGCCTGGCGTGCTCCGCGCTTGGGCAGACCGTGCATCGTGCGCGACGCCACGCTCGGGGGCCTGTTCTCGGTGGCGCGCCGGATGTCGGCGACCGGAGCCTCCGGGGCGGGCGGCGTCTCCTCCATGGTCCACAGCTCCTCGGGCAAGAGGACGACGGCCCTGACGCCGCCGTACCGGGAGACCCCGGTGACGTCGACCTTGAAGCCGTGCTGACGCGCGATCAGGCCGATGACCGGGAAGCCGAACTTCGGCTGCGTGCCGAGCTGCGACAGACGGGGGGCGACTTCCCCGGAGAGCAGCGCGGTCGCCCGCTGGCGCTCTTCGTCGTTCATGCTGACACCGGCGTCGTCGATGACGATGCACAGGTTGTTCTGGACGCGCTGAAACGTCACTTCGATCGGTGCGTCGTGCTGCGAGAAGCTGGCGGCGTTGTCCAGCAGCTCGGCCACGGCGAGGGCGACGGGCGCGACCGCGGACGCCTTCAGGGCGAGACTGGTCTGCTGCATGACGGCGACCCGGTGGAAGTTGCGGATCTGGCCCTGGGCATTGCGCACCACGTCGTAGACGCTGGCGGGCCTGTTGCGGCGGCCGAGCGGCGCACCGCACATGACGGCGATGCCCTGAGCCTTGCGCGCCATCTGGGCGTTGGCATGGTTGACGTCCAGCAGGTCGCTGAGGACGGCGTGTCCGCCGTACTTGCGCTGGATGCCGTCCAGGAGCGTCGTCTGCTCGGCCGCGAGGCTCTGCAGGAGGCTGGCGGCACCCTTGAGGACGGCCTTGGTGTTCTCCTCCGCCGCTTCCTTGGCCTCGCGGAGCGTGGCGTCCTGCTCGTACCGGATCCGCTGCAGCTCGGCGTGCGACGCGCGCAGGTGGCCGTCTGCCGTGAGGAGCTGGTGCCTCAGCTCGGCCTCGTTGTGCTTCTTCTTCGCCTCCAGCGCTCTGTTGCGGGCGACGAGTGCCACGACCGCGACAACGGCTATCGCCGCCACCGCAACCAAGCACCACACAAGTGCGTCTCGATTCATGGAAACCTTTCCCGGCGCATGGCATGCGGACGGCTGCAGATACACCTCGCGAGGCCCCGCAACACAGCTGATCGGCACAGCCCACCTGCTGTGAGGCGGAGAGCATGCGCCGATCACACATCAGCATCTGCGTCAAATTGGATCAAGATCACAGATGTCGGGATGCTATCACCGGACCTTCGCCCCCTCAGACGCCTGCCAAGGCGTCAGATCCGGCCAACCCGGCTGTCACAACAGCGGGTTGACAAGGCCTTTCAGTCACGCATCCGCCACCGGCCACCCTTCTCGTCAACGATTCGTCAAGCAGTTCTTCACGAAAGGAGTGGCAATCTCTCACATCGCTCCGCGACACCGTCAACCGCCCCCTGGACAGGGCGCATCGGCAGGTGGCGGAGCCCCGTTCGTGCGGGACGCGGTCGTCGGCGCGGGAGAGGGCTCCCCCCGAGTGGGCCCGAGTGCGTCGTGGCGTTCGCAAGGGCGAAGTCGACCAACTGTGTGATGCGCCGCTACAGCCAGTCGCGCTTCCTGAAGATGACGTACACAACGCACTGACCCGCGCAGATTGCTGTACGAGCCGGGCCGACCTGCGAATTTGCTCGTTCCCGGGGCTTTCGCCGTGATGCCGTCCTCCGCGGTCGATTCTCCCCAGCCGCTCCCCGAGGCTTCGCGGCCCTTTCTGAGGGTGTTTCCGCGACTCTGGTCCTTGACCGGTTGTGCGCTGTCGTGCCAACTCCTCGGCGCAGGAGGTCAACCCGGTCGGTCGGGTCGCTCGTAGCTTGAAGAAGTGCCGAGCCGCGGACGCGGCGGGCCGTTACCGATTGCTTCGAGAGGACCCCTCATGTTCGACATCAACAAGGTGCAGGCCGCCCCGAGCAAGGATCTGCTCACGCCCGACAACTCGGTCATGCTCTTCGTGGACCACCAGCCGCAGATGTTCTTCGGCACCGGGAGCGGCGATCGCGCCGCGATCATCAACAGCACCGTGGGTCTCGCCAAGGCGGCTCAGGCGTTCGATGTGCCGGCCGTCCTGACCACGGTCGCCGCCGAGTCGTTCTCCGGGCCCCTGCTGCCCCAGCTCGCCGAGGTCTTCCCCCAGCACGAGGCCATCGACCGTACGACCATGAACGCCTGGGAGGACGAGGCGCTGGTGGCGGCGGTCAAGGCGACCGGGCGCAAGAAGATCATCCTGTCCGGCCTGTGGACCGAGGTCTGCCTGGTCCTGCCCGCGCTGTCCGCGCTTGAGCAGGGATACGAGGTGTACGTGGTCTCCGACGCCTCCGGTGGCGTCAGCCCGGCGGCCCACGAGCACGCGCTGCAGCGGATGATCGCCGCCGGAGCGGTGCCGGTGACCTGGGTGCAGGTGCTCCTGGAGCTACAGCGCGACTGGGCGCGCCAGGAGTCGTACGGCGCGGTCATGGAGATCGTCAAGGCCCACGCGGGTGCGTACGGTCTGGGCGTCGTGTACGCGCAGAGCGTCATCGGCGCGCACGCCGCCGGCTGACCCCTGTGGACACCGGCATTCTGATGCTGCGTCTGCTGGTGGGACTGCTCGTCGCCGGCCACGGTGTGCAGAAGATCAGCTCACACCTGGGCGGCAAGGGACTAGAGGGCGGCACGGAGGAGTTCCGCGCGGACGGTTTCCGCGGCGGTGCCCTCACCGCCCTGGCGGCGGGCGGTGGTCAGATCGGATCGGGCCTGCTGCTCGCCGCCGGCCTCCTGACCCCGCTCGCCGCGACCGGCGCCATCGGGGTCATGACGGTCGCGCTCACCGTGAAATGGCGCCACGGGCTCTGGGGGCAGAACGACGGATATGAGTACCCGCTCGTCCTCATCGGCACCGCCGCCGCCCTCGCCGCCACCGGCCCCGGCGCCCGGTCCCTCGACGCGGCCCTCGGCCTCACGCCGTACCCGCTGTGGTGGGCCGCCCTCGCGCTCGTGGCCGGTCTCGGCAGCGGACTCCTCACCCGGCTCGTCCTGCACCGGTCCCCCGCCCCGGTGATCGCCGACCGCTGAGCGCGAGCCGCACCGACCGGGTCCGGCCGCCCGCGTACCCCCGACCGGGCGGCCGGGCCCTTCCCAGCCTCTCTCCCGAACAGGAGCACCCGATGGACACCCGCACCACCCCGCACGGCGGCGGCCAGCCGCTGTTGCACCAGAAGGGCGCCGAGACCCAGGCGTTCGGCACGCTCAAGCAGCTGCCGATCGGCCTCGGCCACGACACCCGCATGTACGCCTGCCGGCGGCTGAACCGCGTCCTCGCCGACACGCAGATCCTGTACTCCCTCTACAAGAAGCACCACTGGCTCATGCGCGGGGCGACCTTCTACTCGCTCCACCTGATGCTCGACAAGCACGCGGAGGCCCAACTGGCCATCGTGGACGCGCTGGCCGAGCGGGTCCAGAGCCTCGGCGGCGTCGCCGTAGGGGACCCGCGCCACGTCGCGGAACTGACGGCGATCCCCCGTCCGCCGGACGGCGTCGAGCCGGTGCCCGTCATGCTGTCGCGGCTCCTCGACGCGCACGAGCGGATCCTGATCGACGCCCGTGACGCCGCCGCCCGGCTCTCCGGGGAGGGCGACGAGGGCAGCGCCGACCTGCTCGTCTCCGATGTCATCCGCACCGGCGAGGGGCAGGTGTGGTTCCTGGCCGAGCACCTCGTGGACACCCCTCTGGTGCGCGGCTGATGGAGGACGCGTACGAGGACACGTACGACGTCGTCGTGGTCGGCGGCGGTCCGGCCGGCGAGGTCGTCGCCGACCGGACCGTCCGGTCGGGGCTGACCGCCGTCGTCGTCGAGGCCGAGGCGGTCGGCGGCGAGTGCTCCTACCGTGCGTGCGTGCCGAGCAAGGCCCTGCTGCGACCCGGCGCCGCCCGAGCGGCGGCCCGGTCGGTCGACGGGGCCCGGCAGGCGGTCACGGCGGCACTCGACCCGGCGCGCGTCCTGGCCCGGCGTGACCGTTTCACCGGGCGCGGTGACGACACCGGCCAGGCCGAGTGGCTCGACGGTGCGGGCATCGCGCTCGTACGGGGGCACGGACGGCTCGCCGGTGAGCGCCGGGTGGAGGTGACCGGGGCCGACGGCACGATCCGTACCCTGCGGGCCCGGCGCGCGGTCGTGGTCTGCACCGGCACGGAGCCCGCCCTTCCACCGGTCGAAGGGCTCGACCGGATCGGCGTGTGGACCAGCCGGCAGGCCACCACGGCCGACGCGGTGCCCGAGCGGCTCGTCGTCATCGGCGGGGGAGTGGTGGCCTGCGAGATGGCCACCGCGTGGCGCTCGCTCGGCTCCTCCGTCACTCTGCTGGTCCGCGACCAGGCCCTGCTGACCGGCTGGGAGCCGTGTGCCGGCGAAGAGGTCACCCGGGGGCTGAGCGATCTGGGCGTCACGATCCGCTTCGGGGTGTCGGCCGTCCGGGTCGCCCGTGACGCCGGCACCCGCACGGTGACCGTGACCACGGACGACGGCACCGCCCTCGTCTGCGACGAGGTCCTCGCCGCCGTCGGCCGGCGCCCGCGCACCGCGGACCTCGGCCTGGACTCCGTCGGACTGCCGGCAGGCGACTGGCTCCCCGTCGACGACACCTGCCGGGTCACCGCGGCCCGCGGCGCATGGCTCTACGCCGTCGGCGACGTGAATCACCGTGCGCCGCTGACCCACATGGCCAAGTACCAGGCCCGCGCCTGCGCCGCGGCGATCGCCGAGCGGGCAGCGGGGCGCCCGGCCGTCACCGGCGGCCGGCAGCCGTGGAGCGCGGAGGCCGACCACATTGCCGTCCCCCAGGCCGTCTTCACCCGTCCCGAGGTCGCGAGCGTCGGTCTCACGGAACGCGCGGCACGCGAAGCGGGTCTCGCGGTACGCACGGTGGAGTACCGCATCGACGACGTCGCCGGCGCCGCGCTCCACGCGGACGACTACCGCGGCCTCGCCAAGCTCGTCGTCGACGAGACCCGGGGAGTCGTCGTCGGCTGCACGCTCACCGGCCCACTGGCGACCGAACTCATCCACACCGCCACCGTGGCCATCGTGGGCGAGGTCCCCCTGGAGCACCTGTGGCACGCCGTGCCCGCCTTCCCGACGGTGAGCGAGGTCTGGCTCCGGCTCCTGGAGGCGTACGGCCTCTGAGGCGAGGCCCCGCCCGACCGCCGCACCCGCTCGGCCCCATCGGCGCACCCTCCCGCCAGCCCGGCGCACCCCGCCAGCCCGGCGCACCCCGCCCGCCCGGCGCACCCCGCCCGCCCGGCGCACTCCGCCCGTCCGAGCGCACCCCGTGATCCCAGGCGCCGTACGGGCTACCCGCTGAGCCCCGACCTGCGCCCTCTCGTACATCCCCAGAAGGAGAACCCCTCATGAAGCACCGTCCGATCCTCGAACCCGCCGCCCAGGCCTTCGCCGACGCCACCGCCCAGCCGCCGTACCTCTACCAGATCCCCGCCGCCGAAGGCCGTGAGGCCGTGGACGGTGTCCAGAGCGGTGAGGGCGTCCCCCTGCCCGAGGTCGACGAGGAGTGGATCACCGTCCACGGCGGTCCGACCGGCGACGTCCGCGCCCGGATCGTCCGCCCCCGCGGCGCCACCGGCCCGCTTCCCGTCATCCTCTACATCCACGGAGCGGGCTGGGTCTTCGGCAGCGCCCACACACACGACCGGCTCGTCCGCGAACTCGCCGTCGGCACCCGGGCGGCCGTGGTGTTCCCCGAGTACGACCTCTCGCCCGAGGCGCGCTACCCCGTCGCGATCGAGCAGAACTACAGCGTCGCCCAGTGGGTCGCCCGCGAGGGACACCACAAGGACCTCGACGGCACCCGGATCGCCGTCGCGGGCGACTCTGTGGGCGGCAACATGAGCGCCGCCCTCACCCTCATGGCCAAGCAGCGCGGCGACGTCACGCTCGTCCAGCAGGTCCTCTTCTATCCCGTCACGGACGCGAGCTTCGACACCGACTCGTACCACCGGTTCGGCGAGGGCTACTTCCTGCGCCGTGACGCCATGAAGTGGTTCTGGGACCAGTACACGACCGCCGAGGCCGAGCGGGCCCAGATCACCGCCTCCCCGCTGCGCGCCTCCACCGAGCAGCTCAGCGGCCTGCCGCCGGCCCTGGTCATCACCGCCGAGGCCGACGTCCTGCGCGACGAGGGCGAGGCGTACGCGGCCAAGCTCCGCGCCGCCGGCGTCCCCGTCACCGCCCTGCGCGTCCAGGGCGTCATCCACGACTTCGTCATGCTGAACGCACTGCGCGAGACCCAGGCCGCGGAACTCGCCATCGGTCTCGCCACCGACACCCTGCGCAAGGCCCTCGCATGACCGGGCCGTCGACGAGCATGCCGGTGACGGGCCTCGTCCCCGCCCCGCGTCGGGAGCACGAGCACGCCGACCTCCTCGTCCGTAACGCCAAGGTCTTCACCGGTGACCCCGACCGGCCCGGGGCCCGCGCCGTCGCGATCCGCGACGGCAAGGTCGCGGCCCTCGGCGACGACCACGATCTCGCCCACCTCGTCGGGCCGGGGACCAAGGTCGTCGACGCCCTCGGCCGCCGGGTGATCCCCGGCCTCAACGACTCGCACCTGCACGTCATCCGGGGCGGCCTGAACTACGTCCTGGAGCTGCGCTGGGACGGGGTACGCAGCCTGCGCCACGCCCTGGCCATGCTGCGCGAGCAGGCCGGTCGCACCCCCAAGGGACAGTGGATCCGCGTCGTGGGCGGCTGGACCGCCGAACAGTTCGCCGAACGCAGGATGCCGACCGTCGCCGAGCTGAACGCCGCCGCCCCCGACATCCCGGTGTTCGTCCTTCACCTGTACCAGTCGGCGCTGATGAACCGGGCCGCCGTCAAGGCCGCCGGATTCACCCGCGAAACCCCCGACCCGCGCGGCGGGCAGATCGTCCGGGGCCGGGACGGCGAACCCAACGGCGTCCTCCTCGCCGCCCCGAGCGCCCTCATCCTGTACTCGACCCTGGCCAAGGCGCCGGCCCTGGACGAGGCCGACAAGCGGACGTCGACGCGCCACTTCCTGCGCGAGCTGAACCGCTTCGGACTGACGTCCGCGGTCGACGCCGCCGGCGGGTTCCAGAACTTCCCCGACAACTACGCCACGGTCGTCGACCTCGCCAGGTCGGGGGAGCTGACCCTCCGGATCGCCTATCACCTCTTCCCGCAGACGGCCGGGCAGGAGCTCGCCGACCTGAAGCGGTGGACCGAGATGGTCAAACCCGGTGACGGGGACGAGTGGCTCCGGCTCAACGGCGCGGGAGAGAACCTGACGTGGGCGGCCGCCGACTTCGAGAACTTCTCCGAACCCCGGCCGGAACTCGCCGCCGGCTACGAGACCGAATTCGAGAGCGCCGTCCGGCTTCTCCTTGAGAACGGCTGGGGCTTCCGGCTCCACGCGACCTACGACGAGACGATCCGCCGCGACCTGGCAGTCTTCGAGAAGCTCGCGGCCGAAGGGCTCTTCCCCGGCGGCAACCGCTGGCTCTTCGACCACGCGGAGACGGTCTCGGCCGACAGCCTCGACCGGATCGCGGCCCTCGGCGGCGCCCTCTCCGTCCAGAACCGCATGTCCTTCCAGGGCGCCGCGTTCCTCGACCGTTACGGTGCCGAGGCCGCCGCCCACACCCCGCCGGTCCGGGGCATGCTCGACCGAGGCCTGACCGTCGCCGCCGGAACCGACGCCACCCGCGTCTCCTCGTACAACCCCTGGGTCGCGCTCCACTGGCTGGTCACCGGGCGCACCGTCGGCGGCACGGCCCTCTACCCGGCCGGCAACCTGATCGACCGGGCGACCGCCCTCGGCCTCTACACCCGCGGCGGGGCGGAGCTCACCGGTGAGCAGGACGTCAAGGGCGTGCTGCGGGAGGGGTGTTACGGCGACCTCGCGATCCTGTCGGACGACTACCTCACCGTGCCCGAGGCCGTCATCCCCGACATCGAGTCCGTCCTCACCGTCGTCGGCGGCCGCATCGTCTACGCGACCGCCGAGTACGAGGGCCTCGACGAGGCAGTCCCGCCGGTGAGCCCCGCGTGGAGCCCGGTGGCCCACTTCGGCGGTTACCGGAGCGGTGCGCGACAGGCGTTGTCCGTGGCCGAGGCCGTCGCCGAGTCCGAGCAGCACCGCCGCTGGCGCGTCGCCCGCGGCCGCGTCCCCGACACGACGCCGTCCTTCGTCGATCCCTGCTTCGAGCACTGAAAGAGAGATCCACCCGATGTCCGCAGCCTCCCCCGCCGCCGGCGACGACACCCCGGTGACCTCGCCGGACGCGCCCCCGGGACGCCGTTTCGAACCGGACCTCCGGTCGATGACACGGATCAACCTGCGCCCCATCGCCTCACCCATGCCGCTCGGCTTCTTCACGATAGCCATCGCTTCCGTGATGACGGGCTGCCTCCAGCTCGGGCTCTTCGACGAGGCGGCCCGCGCCGCCGTCGCCTTCACCGTGCTGCCGGCCTTCGTCCTCCAACTCCTGGTGAGTTTCCTGGCCTTCGGCGCCCGTGACGTGATCGCGGCAACGCTGATGGCGGTCTTCGCCGGCAGCTGGCTGCCCTACTCGCTCATCATGCTCAGCGGCGCGGCCGACGGCCTTCAGGTCCTCGGCGTGTTCAACCTGGCGCTCCTCTGCTTCGGGGCCCTGATGACCGCCGTGACCCGGCCCAAGCGCGCGCTGTGGCTCGTCCTCGCGGTCTCCCTCCCCCGCTGGGCGGCCACCGGCCTCGGGGGCATCACCGGCGCCGAATGGCTGACGCGCACGTCCGGTGCGCTCGGCCTCGTGGTCGCGCTGGTCGCGATGTACACGGCGTTCGCCCTGATGCTCGAGGACATGCGCAGCGAGCAGGTCCTGCCCATCGGCCGCAGCGGCCCCGCTCACCTCGCCGTGGAAGGCGACATGGCCGTCCAGCTCCGCAACCTGGAACGGCAGGCCGGCGTACGCCGCACGCTCTGACCGCGCCCACCCCCCGGCGTCACACCCCGACCGCACAGGAGCACCCATGGAACCGCAGGTGACGGACCGGCCCCAGAAGTCCCGGTACGAGATCCTCGCCGGCGACGACGGCCCCGAGACCGCGGGCTTCGCCGAGTACCACCTCTCGGAGGGCGAGATCGCCTTCATCCACACCGAGATCGACAGCCGGTTCGCCGGCCAGGGCTTGGGCGGCCTCCTTGCCCGGGGAGCGCTCGACGACGCCCGGGCCCGTGGGCTGCGCGTCCTGCCGTACTGCCCCTTCATCCGGGGCTGGATCGGCAACCATCCCGAGTACACCGACCTGGTGCCCGAGGCGAGGCGCGCCCGCTTCGGCCTGTGAAGCACCACACGAACACCACACATCCGCCTCCCGCATCCCCGGCCCCATCCCCCGTCACGCACCGAGGAGTTTCCCCATGTCCCGACACGCCCGTCCCACCGTCGTCCTGGTCCACGGCGCCTTCGCCGACGCCTCCAGCTTCGCCCGCGTCATCCCCGAACTGGCCGCCGCCGGCATGGAAGTGGTGGCCCCGGCCGTGCCCAACCGCAGCCTCGTCGACGACGCCGCGTACATCGCCTCGGTGATCCGCGCCGTCGAAGGCCCCGTGATCCTGGTCGGGCACTCCTACGGCGGCGCCGTCATCACCCTCGCCGGCACGGAGGACAACGTCCGCGCGCTGGTGTACCTCGCGGGATACGCGCTGGAGGAGGGCGAGAGCCTGGGCGAGCTGCAGGGCCGCTTCCCCGACTCCGGACTCGCCGACGCGCTCGTCTACACCCCGTTCCCGGTGGCCGGCTCCACCGAGACCGGCACCGACGTCTCGGTGGAGATCGAGAAGTTCCCCGCCCTCTTCGCGGCGGACGTCGACCCCGACCTCGCCGCGGTGCTCGCCGTCTCCCAGCGCCCCCTGGCCGCACGTGCCTTCTCGGAGGCGGCGCCCGTCGCGGCGTGGAAGACCAAGCCCTCGTGGGGTCTGGTCGCCTCCTGCGACCGCACGATCAACCCCGATGTGGAGCGCTACGGGTACGAGCGCGCCGGCATGACCACCGTCGAGGTCGACTCCTCCCACCTGGTCATGCTCGCCCAGCCCAAGGCCGTGGCGGAGCTGATCCAGGACGCGGCCCGGTCCACCGCCCACTGACCCGATCGTTCAGGATCGAACGATTAGTCGATAATGTTCGCGCGCTGGTAGCTTCTGATCGCCCCCCGAGGATCCTTCGGCGGGCGATCGGAGGAGCCACACCCATGAGGTTCGGCGCGAGGCTCGGGCTCGCCGAGACCGCGCCGATGACGGTCAGACTGGCGAGCCTGGCCGGGACGTACGGCAACGAGTGGCAGCGGCTCACCGCAGGAGCCTTCGTGGCGGCGTTCGTCCCGCTGCTCGTCTTCTTCTCCCTCCGGCGGCACTTCGCACGGGGACTGCTCGCCGGACCGGTCAAGGGATGAGCCCCGACCGGGCCGGGGGAGAAGGCATGGCGGTGCCCGGGAGCGCGGGGCTGAGCCGGCCCGGGCTGCGGGGCCGCGAAGCCGAGCTGGAGCGGCTGCGCGCCCTGGTCGAGGCGGTGCGGGGCGGCGAGGGAGGAGCGATCGCGCTGCTCCTGGGCGAGCCCGGGATCGGGAAGACCGTACTGCTGCAGGAGACCGTCTCGATCGCGCGGGCTCACGGGTTCGTCGTCAGCCATGGACGCGCCGAGGAACTGCACGAGCTGGCACCGCTCGCCTCACTGGCCTCCGGCCTCCTGCACGGCGACCCGCCGCTGCTGTCCAGCACGGACTTCGCAGACCTCGCGGGCCATCACGGCCAGCGCATCTGGCTCGTCGAACGACTGGCCCAGCTGATCGAGGAACGCTGGGCGGGCACACCCGTACTGATCGCGGTCGACGACGTCCAATGGGCCGACCCGCTGAGCCGGTTCGCCCTGAGTGTCATGCCGGCACGGCTGCTCAGCTCCCCGGTCCTCTGGCTGCTCACGGGCAGGAACGACCCGGAACTGTACGGGCAGGGGCCGCGGACGACGACCCTCCCGCTCCGGCCGTTGTCCGACACGGCCCTGGCCGAGCTGGCACGGGACGTCCTCGGCGGGGACGTGCCGACGCAGGCCGCGGAACTTCTCGACGGGGCGGGAGGCAACCCCTTCCTCGCCGCCGAGATGCTCACGGGCATCGCGGCGTCGGGCGCGGACGCGCCGGAGCCGCCGGAGCGGCTGGTCCTCGGTGTACGCGACCGGCTGACCGACCTCCGGCCGGACACCCTCCACTTCCTGCGGATCGGCTCGGTCCTCGGCCGCGCCTTCTCGCTCGCGGACGCCGCCGCCCTGTGCGGCCGGCCCGCCTCCGGGCTCAGCGCCGAAGTGGACGAGGCGATCGCCGCCGCCCTCCTCCACGACGACGGCGAACGCCTCCTGTTCCGCCACGACCTGCTCCGCCAGGCGGTGTACGCCGATCTCGCCCCCTCCGTACGCCGGGCGCTCCACCGTGAGGCCGCGAGCCGGCTCGTCGCGGCGGGCCGGAGCTCCACCGACGCGGTCCCGCATCTGCTGAAGAGCGCCGAACCGGGCGACCAGGAGGCGATCGGGCTGCTCGGCACGGCCGCCACGGACGTGATCGCCGTGATGCCCGACCTCGCCGCCGACCTGGCCGTACGCGCCCTGGAACTCGTACCGCCCCACGCGCCCATGGTGTTCGACGTGGGAGAACGGGCCATCGTCGCGCTCACCCGCGCGGGCCGGTACACCCGGGCACGGGATACCGGCGACACGCTGCTCGCCCGGCAGCCGCCCCTGGACGTCTTCGCCCGTCTGCAGTCCGTACTCGGCGACACGCTGTGGCACCTCGACGACGTCCACGAGCTGACCCGCCGCTCGACGGCAGCACTGGCAGCCGTCACCGACCCGGTGATCCGCGCCCGGCTCACCGCCCGGCAGGCCCTCGCCAGGTCCCGCGGGCGCGACCTCGGAGCCGCTCGCGAGACCGGCGAACGGGCGCTCGCCGAGGCGGAGCGGTCCGGTGACCGGGAGGCCCGTGTCCTCGCGCTGTGGGGCCTCGGCGAGATCGCCCTCAACGCGGGCGACTGCGCCGCCGCCGTCGAACACCACACGGCGCTGAGCGTGTTCGACCCGGCCTTCCTGCCCGAGGAGGCCGTCGCCCGGATCCACATGGACGACTTCGACACCGTACGGCGACTGCTCCGGACGGCGGGCGACGCTCCCCTGCGCCCCGCCATGCTGATCTGGGCCCAGGGAACCCTGAACATGGGGCTCGGCCGGCTCGACGACGCGGACGCCGACCTCGTCACCGCCGAGCGGCTCGAAGCGGACCTCCACGTGCCCGGCAACCTGGTCAACATCCGCGTCAACCGCGGCCTCCTCGCGATGCTGCGCGGCGACCGCGAAGCCGCGCGGGAACACCTGGACGTCGTGCGGGCGGCCGTGGCCGAGCGGCCGAACACGGGCAACCACGCCACGCACCAGTACTTCGAGGCCTTCGTCGCCGACGCCGACGGTGACCACGCGGCAGCGGCCGAACTGGTCCGATCCGTGCAGCGTGACCATCCCTTCCTCCGATGGCGGCTCCTGCGCCCCCATGTCGTCCAGGCCGTGCGGATCGCCCTGCGCGGCGGAGACCGGAACCTGGCCGAGGACCTCGCGGCCCAGGCGGCAGAGCACGCCACCCGCAACCCTTCCGTGCCGACCGCCCGGGGAACGGCCGCCCACGCGGCCGGCCTGGTGAACGCCGACCACGGACTCCTGGAGCGGTCGGTCCGCATCCTCCTCACCGGCCCCCGGCCGCTGCCCCTCGCCGCCGCATCCGCCGACCTCGGACGCGCTCTTCTCGCGGCAGGCGACCCCGCCGCGACACCCGCCCTGACCAGGGCCCACGACATCTACGCACAGGCGGGGGCCGACGCCGAGGCAGACCGGGTCCGGGCCGGTCTGGAACGGGCCACAAGCCGCTCCGGCCGGCGCACCGGAGGCCTCCGGCCGCGCCCCGGCCAGGGCTGGGACGCGCTCACGGCCTCGGAACGCAAGGTGGCCCGGCTGATCGCCGCGGGCCACACCAACCGGTCGGCCGCGGAGGCCCTCGTCGTCTCCCCGCACACGGTCAACACCCATCTGGCGTCGATCTTCCGCAAGCTCTCGGTGCGTTCGAGGGTCCACCTGGCCCGGATCGCGCTCGCGGAGGGCCACGCCGGAACCGTCACCGGCGGCTGAGTGACCTCTGCGCCCCCGTGCAAGGGGTGGTGCGCGGTACGGCAACAGGAGGTGCGGGACCGGTCCTAGCGTGACGGGCATACCGCGCCGCTTCGACGCGCGGACCAGCCGACCCGAATCGAGGAAGCATCCCCATGCCGTACATCACCGTGGGCCAGGAGAACACCAACCCCGTCGAGCTGTACTTCGAGGACCGGGGCGCCGGGCAGCCCGTCGTCCTCATCCACGGCTTCCCGCTCGACGGACACTCCTGGGAGCGTCAGAGCGCCGCGCTGCTCGACGCCGGCTACCGCGTGATCACGTACGACCGCCGCGGATTCGGGCAGTCCTCGCAGCCGACGACCGGCTACGACTACGACACCTTCGCGGCCGACCTGAACACCGTGATGGAGACCCTCGACCTGAACGACGCCGTCCTGGCCGGCTTCTCCATGGGCACCGGCGAGGTCGCCCGCTACGTGTCCACGTACGGCTCCGGCCGGGTCGCCAAGGTCGCCTTCCTGGCCTCGCTCGAGCCCTGCCTGCTCCAGAGCGACGACAACCCGGACGGCGTCGCCCCGAAGGAGTTCTTCGACGGCGTCGTCGCCGCAGTCAAGGCCGACCGCTACGCCTACTACACGGCCTTCTTCACCGACTTCTACAACCTCGACGAGAACCTGGGCACCCGCATCAGCGAGGAGGCCGTCCGCAACAGCTGGAACACCGCGGCCGGCGGCGGCTCCTTCGCCGCGTCCGCCGCGCCGGCGACCTGGTACACCGACTTCCGCGCCGACATCCCCGCCGTCGACGTGCCCGCCCTGATCCTGCACGGCACCGCCGACCGCATCCTGCCGGCCGACGGCACCGCGCGCCCCTTCCACAAGGCGCTCCCGTCGGCCGACTACGTCGAGATAGAGGGCGCCCCGCACGGTCTGCTGTGGACCCACGCCGAGGAGGTCAACACCGCCCTCCTCGCCTTCCTGGCGAAGTGACGCCGCACCGTTGACCCGCCGGGTGATGCCGGAGCCCCGGCGTCACCCCGGCCCCCGGTTCCCGGCGCGGGAACCGGACGAGCCCAGGAGAGCAGACACCCCATGCAGTTCGGCATCTTCACCGTCGGGGACGTGACCCCCGACCCCACCGACGGTCGCACTCCGACCGAACGCGAGCGCATCAAGGCGATGGTCGCGATCGCCCTCAAGGCCGAGGAAGTCGGCCTGGACGTCTTCGCGACGGGCGAGCACCACAACCCGCCGTTCGTCCCGTCGTCGCCGACGACCATGCTCGGCTACATCGCCGCCCGCACCGAGAAGCTGATCCTGTCCACGTCCACGACGCTGATCACCACCAACGACCCGGTGAAGATCGCCGAAGACTACGCGATGCTCCAGCACCTGGCCGACGGCCGGGTCGACCTCATGCTGGGACGCGGCAACACCGGCCCGGTCTACCCGTGGTTCGGACAGGACATCCGCCAGGGCATCAACCTCGCCAAGGAGAACTACGCGCTGCTGCGCCGGCTGTGGCGCGAGGACGTCGTGGACTGGGAGGGCACGTTCCGTACGCCGCTCCAGGCCTTCACCTCGACACCCCGGCCCCTGGACGGCGTCCCGCCCTTCGTCTGGCACGGATCCATCAGGTCCCCCGAGATCGCGGAGCAGGCCGCCTACTACGGCGACGGCTTCTTCCACAACAACATCTTCTGGCCGGCCGACCACACCAGGCGCATGGTGCAGCTCTACCGGCGCCGGTTCGCGCACCACGGTCACGGCAGGCCGCAGGACGCCATCGTCGGCCTGGGCGGACAGGTCTTCATGCGCAAGAACTCCCAGGACGCCGTACGGGAGTTCCGGCCCTACTTCGACAACGCGCCGGTGTACGGCCACGGCCCGTCGCTGGAGGACTTCACCGAGCAGACCCCGCTGACGGTGGGCTCTCCCCAGCAGGTCATCGAGCGGACCCTGTCCTTCCGGGAGGGCGTCGGCGACTACCAGCGCCAGCTGTTCCTGATGGACCACGCGGGCCTGCCTCTGAAGACCGTCCTTGAACAGCTGGACATCCTCGGCGAAGAGGTCGTGCCCGTGCTGCGGAGGGAATTCGCCAAGGGGCGTCCGGCCGACGTGCCGGAGGCCCCCACGCACGCGTTGCTCCGCGCCGTCCGGGAGGTGTCCGCCGCATGAAGCTCATCGTCGTCTCCGCGGGGCTGAGCACCCCCTCCTCCACCCGCCTGCTCGCGGACCGGCTGGCCGAGGCGGCCCGCGACGAACTCGCCGCCCGGGGGCACGCGGTGTCGACCGAGGTCGTGGAGCTGCGGGAACGGGCCGGCGACATCGCGGGCCACCTCGTGACCGGCTTTCCGCCGCCGCGGCTGAGCGCCGCGATCGACGCGGTGACGGCGGCCGACGGCCTGATCGTCGTGACTCCCGTGTTCGCGGCTTCCTACAGCGGTCTCTTCAAGTCCTTCTTCGACGTGATCGATCCGGACGCCCTCACCGGGAAGCCGGTCCTGACCGCGGCGACGGGCGGTACCGCCCGCCACTCCCTGGTCCTTGAGCACGCCGTGCGTCCGCTCTTCGCCCATCTCCGCGCCGTCGTCGTCCCCACCGCCGTGTTCGCGGCCTCCGAGGACTGGGGCTCGGGGGGAGACCAGTACACCGACGGCCTGCCCGGCCGCGTCCGCCGGGCGGGCGTCGAGCTCGCCGCGCTCATGGCGGCGCGCCCGGTCGGTGAAGTGCCCGAGGACGACGTCACCGTCCTCGAACGACGACTCGCCGGCCTGCGCTTCGACTGAGACGGGCCCCTGGGCCGGGTGACGGCGGGGGATTCGTATGGTTCATACTGTTCCGCCGTATGAGCGTGAACCGAGTGACGACAAGGACCGTGCCCGAGGAACCCGAGGGCGTACGGACGCCGCTGCGCGGCCGGGACGCCGAACTGGCGTTCATCGAGGCGCGGCTCGACGCGCTCGACCGGGGCGAAGGCGGGATCATCCGCGTCGAAGGACCCGTCGGCATCGGCAGGTCCAGGATCCTCGCGGAGTCCGCGGCAGCCGCGAGGCGGCGCGGGACGAGGGTGTTCGAGGGAGCGGCGGACCCCGACGAACAGTTCGTGCCGCTCGGACCGCTCCTCGACGGTCTGCTCTCCGGCGAGGAACCGCTGACGGGCGCCGTCCGTCTCAGGGACCTCGCCACGACGCCCGGCCAGCGCTTCTGGCTGCTCCAGGAACTGGGGGACCGCCTGCGGGAGACGGCTCGAAACGGCCCCCTGCTCGTCGTCCTCGACGACCTCCAGTGGTGCGACGACCTGACCCTTCTCACCTTCAACACCCTCGCGGCCGGACTCTCGTCGTACGCCATCCTGTGGCTGGTCGCCGTGCGCGGCGGCAGTGTGCCGTCGGGAGTGCGCACGACCCTGGACCGGATCCGGCGGGCAGGCGCACACGAGCTGGCGCTGGGAACGCTGGACGACCAGGCGACCACACGGATCACCGAGGACGTCCTCGGCGCCGCTCCCGGCCCGGACGTCCTCTGCGTCGTCCGCCGCGCAGAAGGAGTCCCGCAGCTGCTGGTCGAGCTGCTCGGCTCGCTGCGGGAGGCAGTGACGAGGGAAAACGGCACGGCCAGGCTGTCGGCCGGACCACCCGCCCCGCGGGAACTCCCCTCGGTCGTGCGCCGCCTCGACCAGCTCTCCGACGAGGCACGGGGGCTGGTGCAGACGGCGGCCGCCGTGGGCGCCCCGGTCACCGTCGCGCTGCTGGCCGAACTGCTCGGCAGGTCCCCGGCGGCGCTCATCACAGCGGTACGGGAATCCCTCGACGCCGATCTGCTCACCGAAAGCGGCGATCGCCTCGCCTTCCGCCACGACCTGATCCGCGAGGCGGTGGAAGCCGGCCTCCCCTTGCCCGTGCGTCAGGCCCTGCGTGGTCAAGCCGCCGAGCTGCCGCCGGGGAGCGCGGCCTCCCCCGCCGAGCGTCCCGGGCCTTCGGCCGGGAGAGCACCGGCAGACGCGGCGGAGGCCGGGAGAGCGGGGCCGGGAGCCGCGGCGGAGGCCGACCGGCTGCGCACCGCCGCGGCGGAACTCGCGGCCACCGCTCCCGGACCCGCCGCGGAACGCAGCCTCAAGGCCTTGGAGCTCACCACGGCGGACGCTCCGGAGCGGCCGAGGATCATCTCCGAGACGATCCCGCTGCTCTGGCAGACGGGCCGGGCCGCCCAGGCGCGTGAGCTGGGAGCCTCCGCCCTGGCGACCGGCGGTCTCGGACCTGAGGACGAGGCGCGCATACGCCTTGCCCTGGCACGCCTTGCCGCACCGTTCGACTTCTCCGAGGCGGTCCGGCAGGCCCGCGCCGGGGCGGCACTGCCCGGGATCCCCGGGGACGTCAGGGGGCGATTGCTCGCCATGCTCGCTGTCGGCCTGTCGATGTCGGGCGAGCACTCGGCGGCCGAGCAGGTCGCCGCGGAGGCGTGGGAGGCCGCAGCGTCAGCGGGGGACCGCTCCGCCGAGGCCACGTTGACGACGGTCCGCTCGGCCGTGAGTTTCCACCGCATGGACTTGACCGAGGCGTTCCGGCAGGCCGAGCGGGCCGCCGCGCTGGCCGACGCCCTGGGCGTCAGCACCTCGCTGTGGGTTCCGGAGGCCTTGTGGCACGCTCTCCTGTCGAACACCACCGGGCGCTCGGCGGAGGCGCTCGCCGCCGCGGAGGACGGCATCCGGATCACCGGGGAGCAGGGCCGGACGGCGGCCACCTGTATGTGGCTCATGACCAGGTCCCGCATCCTTCTGGAGGCCGGACGGCTGACGGACGCCCGGGCCGACGCCGAGGCCGCGTCCGCGACGACCGACGATCTCGGCCCGGGCAACTTCGCCGACGTCACGCTCCGGTACGTGATGATGCGCGTCGCCCTCCACACCAACGACCAGCAGACCGCACGCACGTACGCCGCGGAGGCGAGACGCATGCGGAGCGACGGCGCACCCGTCGTCCGGCACTTCGGCTCCTGGATGCTGGCACTGATGGCCGACTTCGAAGGCCGGCCCGACCGTGCCATGGCCGAACTCGACGAGGTGATGACGTCGCCCGCCGCGGACCGGCCGGCCTACGCCGGCTTGGTCGACCCCGCCGACGCCCCGTTCCTCGTCCGCCTGGCGCTGCGTGCCGGCGCGCACGAACGGGCCGCGCAGGCAGTGGCCCTGGCCGAGCGACTGGCCGTGCTCAACCCCGACCTCACGTTCCTCGCCGCCACCGCCGCGCACGCCCGGGGGCTCCTCGACAACGACCTCGCCCTTCTCGTACGCGCCGTCCGGCTGTACGAGGACTGCCCTCGGCCGTTGGCCCGGGCGTCGGCACTGGAGGACGCAGGACGCAAGCTGGCGGCCACCCGCACGTCCGAAGCGGTGCCGTACTTCGACACGGCCCTCGCGCTCTACGCGCGAGCGGGCGCCGAGCGGGACGCGGCACGCGTCCGCCGGCGCCTGCGGGCCGCTGGTGTCCGCCGCCGGCCCTCGATGCCCGGACTCTCCGGTGCATGGCCCGAGCTGACGGCCGCGGAGATACGGGTGGTACGGCTCGTGGCCCGAGGGCTGACCAACCAACAGGTGGCCGAGCACCTCTCCCTCTCGCCGCACACGGTGAGTTCGCACCTGCGCCGGGCCTTCACCAAGCTGGACATCACCTCGCGCGTGGAGCTGACGCGGCTGGTGAAACATCGCGACAGCGGAGCGTAGTCGCTTCGTATCCCCCTTGGGCGTCAGGGCAATGGACGATTCGTGTGATGTGCCGACGTCGTCGTTTCCTCAGAATGATCAAGAGCCGCGGAATGGAGAAGTCCGCGGGGACCGTTGGTCGAGAGAGGAACAGCGCATGACGGTAAGGCTCCAGCGAGCCCGCCCCGGCAGCCCCGAGCTCCAGGCGCTTGTCGACGAGCTCGCGGAGCGGCTCGGCCGGTCCGTCGCCGTCGACGACCCGCTGGTCCGCATGGTCTGCACGAGCCGCCACTTCGGCGACGAGGACCCGGTCCGCATCGGCACCCTGTTGCAGGGCCGCGCCGACAACGCGACCATCCGCTACGTCCTCGCCCAGGGGGTGACCCAGTGGTCCCGAGCCGGATTCATCGACGGCCGTGACGATCTCGGACTGCTGCCCCGTTACGTCGTGCCCCTGCGCGAGCGCGGGCACCTCCACGGACTGCTCCTGGTGGTCGTGCCCGAGAAGACGCTCCCAGAGCACGAGACACATGCCATCGCCCGGGCCGCGGAGGCCATGGCCGCCCAGATGCACGGAGAGCACATCGCCACCGACACCCGGAAGGCCGACGAGCGGGACCTCGTCCTCGAACTCGTCGGCACCCACGTCGCCGCCCGTACCACCGCACGGCGGCGAGGCAAGGAACTCGGACTGCTCGGAGCAGCCGAGCACACCCTGGTCACCGTCGTCCAGCTGAGCTGCGCGACCGAGCTCGTGCGGCAGTCCGAGGCGGCCCTGTGGGGGGCGCTGGAGGGGTTCCGGCAGACGCGTTCGGCCCAGGGCCTCATCGCGATCGGCAAGGAGCGGGCGACACTGCTCCAGCTGCGCGACCGCCCACCCGGCCAGGACGAGGTCACCGCACAGTCCGCCCGCATCCTGGAAGAACTCCGCACCTTCCTGGGTCCGTCGGCGGACCCCGTGATCGGCGTCGGGGGCCGGCACCCCAGCCTGGACGACGCATGGACCTCGTACGAGCAGGCGCTCGTGGCGGCACGCGCGGCACGCCGACTGCCCGCCCTGAAGAACGCCGGTGACTGGGAGCTGCTCGGGGAACTCGCCGTGCTGCTCCAGCTCCCCGAGCACGCCCTGAACGCGGCCCTGCTCCCGAAGCCGCTCCGTACCCTGAGCGAGGCTCATGGCGGCGACCGCCTGCGGGAGACCCTGCGCTGCTTCCTCGACCACGCGGGATCGATTCCCAGGACGGCGGACGCTCTGGGAATCCACCGCACCTCGCTCTACTACCGCCTGCGCCAGATCCAGGAGATCACCGGACTCGACCTCGACGACGGCGCCCACCGGCTCACGCTGCACCTCGGCCTCAGGATCGGGGAACTCCTCGCCCCGGGCGACGACGAGGCCGTCTGACCACGGACTCGCTTCGACAAAGCGAGAAGGATCCTCGCTCCGATTCCTACAGCTCGCGGTGGTGCGGGCGGCGGGCCCCATTCGATGATGTTCGGGACGGGCGGCACCGACGTACCGCCTCTGACCAGGGGAGAGGTCATGAAGGACCTGATCACGACGGACGGCGCACGGCTCGCGTACCAGGACACCGGCGGCGAGGGCGTCCCGCTGGTGATGCTGCACGGCTGGGGGCAGACGCAGGCGATGTTCCGCCACCAGACCGAGGGGCTGGCGCCCGGCCGTCGCGTCGTCACCGTCGACCTCCGCGGCCACGGGAAGTCCGGCAAGCCGCGTCACGGCTACCGCATCGCCCGGCTCTCCCGCGACGTGCTCGAACTCGTCGACCATCTCGGTCTCGACCGTTTCGACGCGCTGGGCTGGTCCATGGGCGTCTCGGTGTGGTGGAGCTTCATCGACCAGTACGGGACCGGACGGATCCGGCGCTTCGTCGCCGTCGACCAGCCCGCGGCGGTCGCCGCAGTGCCCTGGATGACGGAGCGGGAACAGCGGGACTCCGGTGCCATCTTCGATGTGTCGGGGCTGTTGTACCTGGGTGCGGCCCTCGCGGGGCCGGAGGGCGACACGGTCCGCGCCGACTTCGTGCGCGGCATGTTCTCCGGCGAGCCCGACCCCGAGGTGCTGGCCTTCGTCGGCGAGGAGATCCGGTCGACACCCGCCTACGCGGGCGTACCACTGCTGTTCGACCACTGCGCGCAGGACTGGCGCGACGTGCTTCCCCGGATCGACGTGCCGACCCTGGTGATCGGCTGTCAGGGGAGCCATGTGCATCCCGATTCGCAGCGCTTCGTCGCCGAGCGGATTCCCGGCGCACGCCTGCACGTCTTCGCCTCCGACGTGGCGAGCTCGCACTTCCCCTTCCTGGAGAACCCGCCGGCCTTCAACGCCGTGGTGGAGAAGTTCCTGGCCGAGGAGCCGGCGAACGGGGTGTGAATCCGCCCTCCGCCCGCACGCACCTACGGCTAGGAGTCCCCATGACCCTCACACTGATGTCTCGTGCGCCCGAACGGGTGCCCCGGCAAACGCCCGATCCGGCCTCGCCCTCCTCCCGCTCGGGGTGGCTGGTCCAGATGCTCTCCGGGATGCCGGAGACGAACGACCGGACCGACGTCTACCTCGGCGTCCATGTCCGTGGGCGCGTCACCGTCGTCCACGAGCGTGCCACAACCCTGTTGGAGCCGAACGACCTGGTCTTCTGCGACCCCGCCCGACGGCATCTGCTGCGGTTCGGCGAGGACTGCCAGATGATCTTCTTCCGGATGCCCCGGTGCTATCTGGGCGTCACGGAGTCGGAACTGGACCGGGTGCTCGGCGTACCCGTACGCGGCGGGGAGGGGCTCGGGGCGCTGGCGTCCGACTTCCTGACCGCGCTCGCCGCCAAGGCGGAGTTCCGCCAGTCCACGATCGGGGACCGGCGTGCCCGGACGGCCGTACATCTCCTCTCCGTCCTGGTCATGGAGCTCCTCGAAGCGGACGCGACGGACGAGGCCGACGACGCGTCCGGGTCCGTCAACAACATGCTGACGCGCATTCGCGCCCACATCGAAGAACATCTGCTGGACCCGGACCTCTCACCGGAGTCGATCGCACGCGCCCACCACATCTCGGTCCGGTACCTGCAGAGGCTCTTCCAGAACGACGGCAGCACGGTGAGCCAATGGGTGCGACGGCGCAGGCTCGAGTTCTGCCGGCTCGAACTGGGCCGCTCCAACCGGAGGATCACCATGGCCGCGGTGGCACACCGCTGGGGCTTCAGAAGCCCCTCGCACTTCAGCCGCACCTTCCGTGGGGCCTACGGCATGAGCCCCAGCGAATGGCAGGCGCTGGCGACCTCGGCCTTCGCGACGACGACCGCCGGCGCCCAGGACGAGCGAAGGCGCTGAGACGCGTGTGCGCTGTCATGACAGCGCGGCTGCGCGCACGTACAAGAGGAGCCACTTCCACGGCTCTACCGTGAGTAACCGTCGCACGGACCTCTTGCCGAATTCCGGGCCGCGACCCGACCGTCGTGACGACGCCCCCACACGTGGCCCGACACCGAGAAGAGAACTCGCATGACCAACCCCACCGTCGTCCTCGTGCACGGTGCCTTCGCCGACGCGACAGGCTGGATAGGCGTCATCTCGGAACTGCGGAGCAGCGGTATCCCGGTGATCGCTCCGTCGAACCCGCTGCGGGGGCTGACGTCGGACGCCGCCTACCTCGCCTCCGTCCTGGCCCAGGTCGAAGGCCCGGCCGTACTCGTCGGCCACTCGTACGGCGGTGCGCTGATCACCGTGGCCGGCGCCGCGGAGAACGTCGTCGCGCTCGTCTACGTGGCCGCCTACGTGCCCCACGAGGGCGAGAGCCTCGGCCAGCTCCAGGGGAGCTTCCCCGAGTCCCCGCTGACGGGCCACCTGAAGGAGTGGACGTACCCGCTCCTCGACGGCGACTCGGCGGTCGAATTCACCATCGAGGAGACGGCCTTTCCCTCCGTCTTCGCGGCGGACGTGCCCGAGGACGTCGCCGGTGTCCTGGCTGCGACCCAACGCCCGCTCGCCGCGGCCGCCTTCACCGAGACCGCGTCCGCGGCGGCGTGGCGGACCAAACCGTCCTGGGCCCTGGTGGCCGGGGCGGACCGCACGATCAGCCCCGAGGTCCAGCGCTTCGGCGCCGCACGGGCCGGCGCCGTCGTCGTCGAACTTCCGGACGCCTCCCACGCCGTCGTCCTCTCCGAGCCCACCCGGGTCGCCGACCTGATCAGGGACGCGGTACGGGCGGCGAGCTGACCGACCGACCTCCGCGACGACAGGTGCGGGACCGGGCCGGTCGGGGTCCCCCCCTCGCTCGGGCGCTCGGACCGGAAACGGACCGGAAGGCCTCCCCACCTGGCTGCGCGAGCGCAAGTAGCGGTACATCGGTGCCCGGCGCTGGCGCAACGGATCGAAGACACTCGCGGACCTCGCGACCGCGCTGCACGGCCTTGGCCAGGCCCTCGCTGCCCAGGACGAGCGCGCCGCTCACGCGGCTGCACCGGCGCCGGAGGACGTACCGCCGGTGAGCGTGCCCCTCTTGGCCGCCACGGCCTCGGGATCGGCGGGGCTCCTGACGTCGTCGAAGTCGGCGATCGACTCGTCGAGGTTGTCCCACTCGATCTGCCGCTGCGCGGCCCTCTCCAGGTAGGCGGACTGTGGGTGATGCGAGAGCAAATCGCGAGGAGAGCTGAGCGGGATGCGACCCACTACAGTTCCGGCATGGTTTCGAAGTTCATGCCGTAGATGGTTCCCACCAGTGTGGGTGCAAAGAGGATGGCCGCCCACGAGGAAATCTTCTTGAAGTCGTCACCCACAGGCCGCTGACCTGCGGAAGTCGCCCGGAGAGGCCCTCTGATCTGCGGCGATCAGCCTTTCCGTCCCTTTCACCGTGCTGCCCGTTTGTACGGCCGATCCTCCCCAGCCGCTCCCCAACGGGGCTTCGCTCTCCCCACGTTCTCCCCAGCCGCGACTGCCTCTGAAGACGGATCGCCGCTGGTCGGGACCGCGAACCGCCTGGCGTGACCGGCTGCGCGACGTAGCGGCAGCGAGGCAGGAGTAGGTGGCCGTCAATCGCTTGGCAGTAGCTCCTGACTGGGTACGGCTGCTCGTTCACAGGGGACAATCGCTGCGCTCCCCGACGCCCAGGGCTGTGGCGCAGCCCCTAGGCGCAGGCACGCGCGGCGCTCCTCCACGGCCCGGTTGAGGCGTTCTCGCGCCCCGGGTGTCTCCACCGCCGTGATCAAACCTCCGACGACCGGGCCGATCAGGTGGCGAACAGGCCGTCGAGCAGCGCCGAGGCCGAATCGACCTCGTCCCCGCTGTACCCGGTCCTGAACCGCAACTCCTCCGCGCCCAGCGATTCGACCGCCAAGCCGATCAATGGCCGCCAGCACCTCGCGGTCGCGGCAGGGAATTCCCTGAGGGCTTCCGTCCCGTCTTCCGCTCCCGCTGGGCCCGAAACGCGCAGGGTTCGCCCGTCCGGGAAGTCCGGCGAGACGATGTGCACATCCACCGGGCCGACGGCAACGCTCTTCTTGATGTCGCGTGCCAACTCCAGGACGTCGACGGAGCAGTGCGGCGGGATCCCGGCCGCCGCCAGGCGCTCCTCGGGGATGCTGCCGAACTCCTTCGTCACCTGGAAGACGATTTTGAACTGCTGCGCGGTCATCGTCACGTCGGGCGTACTGCTGCGCACTTCCTGATGCCTCATCCCGTCATTCCAGCTCATCGAAGTACGTCTTCCCTTCCTTCGGTGTGAAGACCGTACCCTTGTCCCCCTCCTCGATGACCACGGCGTTCTTGTCCGTGTCCCAGTACGCCACCCGGCCCCGTTCCAGGAACTTCGGTTGCAGCACCGTGGGCACGTCCCCGTTGATGACCCCGTCGACGTAGAACTCCAAGGCCTTCGGGTCGACGTCCTTCACGTAGTGTTCGAAGCCGCCCGGATCGTTGAATCGCTTCCGGGAATGGTCCGCGATGTTCTGGGAGATGGGGTCGACCTGCGGGCAGGGGGAAAGCCCCAGCGGGTCCGCCCATGTCAGCGGGTTGTGGACATAGGCCGTGGCATTGGGCGCCGGACCCAGACCGAGCGGGTCCACACTGAGGTAGCGGCACGCCTCCGGGTCGTAGTGGCGGTGGAAGTTGTAGTGCAGGCCGGTTTCCGGATCGAAGTACTGACCGGGGAATCGAAGGGGGGTGTAGGTCGTGCTCGACGCCGCCCAGGCCGTCGTTCCCCACAGCGTGCCGCGGGCCCGCCATGCAAGGGTTCCCGACTCGTCGATGAGTTCGCTCGGTGTGCCGACGAGATCGGTGACTATCGCGAAGAAACGCTCGTCGATAGCCTCCTGCGGGGCGTCCGCCCGGAAGAGCCGCTCCGTCTGGGCCAGCGGCCGGAGGCCGCTGTGGTCCCAGGTGAGTGTCATGGCATGCGGCAGGTTCTGCGATTCGGTCGTCTGTTCGCAGAGGATGGTGGCGTCCCAGGTGAAGGACACCTGCTCCAGAACGCTCCGGCCGTCGGCGGCGAGGCGTCGCTTCGCGATGCGGCGGCCCAGTCCGTCGTACAAGTAGCGCCATACCGCACCGTCCGGTGTCGTCACCATGACGAGCCGGTCCTGGGCGTCCCACTCGTAGCGCCACGTGTCCGGCTTGCGTGACAGCCGGGTCTTCTGGCGCAAGACGACGCGCCCTTGCGCATCGTGCTCGTAGCGCACGCTCCCGGCCCGGGTGATCCGAGTGCCGGTGTAGGACCGGCTTCCGGTTGCCTCTTGGACCGGGTGGGTGCGGGGCCAGGAGGCCTCGGTCTGGTTGCCGGCTTCGTCGTAGGCGTAGCGCTCGGTCCAGTTCGCCGCGTGGACCGCGGTGACCCGCCCCGCCTCGTCGAGGTCGAAGCTGCGGCTGCCGGAGAGCCGGTCGTCGACGGCGGACAGGTTGCCGTCCGCGCGATAGGTGTACGCGCGGCGCTGAAGGACGCCGCCCCCACCACTGATCTGCTGATCGGTGAGCCGCCCCCGCACGTCGAACTGGTGCCGGAGAGTGAGGGTCTGGCCGATGTGGCGCGTGAGTTCACGGCCGACCGCGTCGTGCTCGAACGTCAAGGTGCGGCCGGAGGTGGTGAGCTCCGACCTTCGACCGGCCGCGTCGTACGCCCAGGTGCTGCGTACCCCGCTCGGGGTCGTCCTGCCGGTCCGGCGCCCCAGGGCGTCGTGGGTGAAATCGAGCGTACGGCCGTTCACCGTCTCGGATACGACCCGCCCGAAGCGGTCGCGCAACCGGGTCGTCACGGCGTCGGGAGCCGCGGCCACGGCGACTTCGTCGAAGATGTCGTACTCGTACGTGGTGACCGCACCCGCGGCGTCCTTGCGAAGGACCTGGCCGAGTTCGTTGTGTTCGTACCGGACGCGCTCGCCGAGTCCGTTCGTCCGGGTGACGAGACGGCCGGCAGCGTCGTAGGAATAGGAGAGCGTCCGGCCATCGAAGTCCGTCTCGGATATGAGTCGGCCGACCGGATCGTACGCGTAGTTCCACGTCAGGCCCTGCGGGTTGGTGACCTGGGTGAGTCGCAGGTTCGTGTCGTGGGTGAACTCGTAGCGCACGCCGTCCGGCCCGGTGCGCGCAATCAGGAAGTCGAAGTCGGTGTACTCGTAGGTCGAGACGCCTCCCATCGCGTCCCTGTGACCGACGCAGTTTCCCTCGCCGTCATAGGTCCACGACTGCTGGGTACCGTCGGCTTCCGTACGGGTCGACAGCCTGTTCTCCGCTCCCCATCGCAGGTGGACGGTCGCTCCGAGCGGGTCGGTTATCGCGACGGGGCGGTTGAAGGCATCGCGTTCGTACCGCGTGGTCGCCCCCAGTGGATCGGTGACGGTGACGGGCAGCCCCGCCTTGTCCCGCCATACGGTGGTGCTCCGGCCGAGGGCGTCCGTGATCACTTCGAGGTTACCCGCCTCGTCGTAGCCGAAGCGGGTCGTCGCCCCTGACGGATCGGTGACGGATGTCCGGTTTCCCCGCGCGTCGAAGGTCTGGCGCGTCACGTTGCCGTCCGTGCCGATGATGCGCACCGGCATTCCCAGCGCGTCGTACTCGGCACGCGACTGCCGGCCGTCCGGTCGTTCGACCGCCGTGAGCCGCCCGTGTGCGTCGTAGGTGTACCGGCTGACCTGGCCGAGGGGGTCGGTGCGGGCGAGTAGGCGGTCACGCCGGTCGTACTCGAAGCGGGTGACCGCTCCCAGGGCGTTGATCTCGGCGACGACCTGGGACCGGCCGTTGACGACGAAACGTTCGGTGTTGCCCAGGCCGTCCGTGAGCGCGGTGACGCGAAGGCCGGACTCGGGATCGGTGCCGTCCCAGGTGAAACGGGTTTCGAGGTGGCCGTTCGCACCCGCCTGGTACGTGCAGCGGTCCTGGTCGTCGTACTCGTAGACGAAACGGCTGCCGTTGGAGTCGGTCCATGAGGTGATGCGGCCGTGGTCGTCGTAGCCGTGGAGCAACGGGCGGCCGACGGAGTCGAAGACCTCGCCCAGCCTCCCCTCGACGTATCCGTAGCGCACGATCTCCGCGTCCTTGCCGTCAGGGGACGCACCCGCCAGACGAAGAGCGGTGACCCTGCCGTCGGCGGTTTCCAGCTTCAGGTGGTAGCCGCCGTGGTGAACGATCGATGTCGGTGCGCCGTGTTCGTCGTACTCGAAGGTGATCCAGCGGCCGTTGCGGTCGTCGATCTGCGTCAGGAGCGCGCAGGTGTCACCGTGGTCGGCGAAGTGCCGGACCGTGCCCGCGTCGGGGTCGGTGATCGTGTACCCGGCGTCGACCCGGTCGAGTGGCCACAACCGTCCGTGGGTGGGCACGACCGGTACACCGGGCGCGGGATGGGGGTAAGCGAGCAGGCTGCCCTCGTCGCAGCTGAAGACGACCCCCTCGGAGTCGATGTCCAGACGCTGATCGACCGTGGACGACCACGTGGGGCCGAACCAACGGCCGGAGCGACGGGCGGAGTCGAAGGTCCGCCGGAACACCAAGGGCATGGAGCCCGGGAGGGTGACGTCCGTCTGGGGCAGAAGCATGCGTCCGGTGGCGATGTCGATCGGGTCCTTCTTGCAGACCGTGTCGCCGCACCGCTTGCCGTTGCTGTCGGGATTCTTCTCGTGATCTCCGCGTGAACCTGACGGCTTGTCACCGTCGGCCAACTGCCCGGGCCGCAAGCCGGCCCGCAAGCCGCCTCGCACGACGCCTGCCCCCTTGGTGCCGATGGCCTCGTGGATGAGGCGCCCGACAAACTCCATCGGGTCGCCCTTTGCGGCCTCCCAGGCGTTCTTCAGCGCGCGGTCGGGGTTGGCCGCGGTGGAGACGAGGCCGGCGAGTGTCGTGTTGATGCCCTTGTAGAACTCGGCCGGGTGGGTCAGGTTGTAAGGGTCCAGGGGATTGACCGACCGGACGAAGTTGACCAGGCCGGCGCCTCCCTTGACGATTCCGCCGGCCAGGTGAAGGCCTTCCACGCCCACGCTCAGGCTCTGGTCGATGAACTCGTTCTTGAGCTTGTCGCGGCCTGTGGGTTCCTTCGGCGCGTACGTCATCGCCGCCGCGACAGCGCTCTTCGCCGATTCGGCGGCCTCGTTGCGCGCGCGCCGGGCGTCTGTCAGGATCTCGCGGGCATGGGCGCGCTTGGACTGGCCCGGGTCGGTGAACTCGCCCGGGTCCGGTAGCGGGCTGGGGCCGGTCCGAGCGGCGTTGTAGGCACGGACCTTCTTGTTGTACGCGTCGGCGGCCGTCTTGGAGTCGCTGTCACCTTCCTTGTACAGGGCGACGGCCTCCTTGGCCTTCCCCTGTGCGGTGGTGATCGCCTTGGAGTACGCCTCCAGGGTCTTGGCCGCGTCCTCGAACGCGTCGGCCGCCCGGAGCCAGTCCGTCGGCAGCGTGGCGAACTTCTCCCGGAAGGCATTGGCGGCCGCGCCCTGCCAGTTGCTGGCATCGAGCTGCTTCATACCGTCGCCGACCAGGTCAAACGCCGCCTGGAAGTCCCGAAGGTGGCTCACGGTCGAGGCGATCCTCGCCGGGTTTCCATGGATCAGCTCATTGGCCTCCTCGGTCTGCCCGAGCTGCTGCTCGCCCACCTTCGCGCCGAGCGAAGAGGCGGTCTCGTCGCCCCAGTCCTCGACCGCGTCCGCCCAGTCGTCCGCGCCGACCGTTTCCAGGGCGTCGCCGGCCTTGTCGGTGGCCCAGTCGACTCCCTCACCCAGCAGTTCCTTGCCCTTGTCGATCCCGCTGTCGACTTTGTCAATCAACCTGTCGGTCAGGCCACCGAAGTCCACCATCAGCGGTTCTCCCCCCAGCGAGGCTGCTCAGCCTGCTCGATGATCTCCCGGGAGGGATCCAGGTCGTCCTTCAGCTGTTCGTCCAGCCGGTCCCGGACAGCCGGGTCGATGAGGCCGGAGCGCTCCATGGAGTCCATCTGCGCGTCCATGACGTCGTACGTCGTGTTCTTCCAGGTCTGCTCGACCTCCGTGTGGGCTTCGGAGAACGATTCCCCGCTCCAGTCGGCACCGTCCCACATGTGCTGGTCCCGGACCTTGGACCAGCTCATCTCGCTGACCTCGTCCTCCGACAGGTGGGGATTTCCGTTGAGGGAGTTGACACCGATCTTGAACGCGTCCTTGACGTACTGGTCCTGTTCGGCGAACGAACCCGCCGACAGACCCACGCCCTGCGCGAAGACGTTTCCGCGCAGGGTGAGCGCCCGCACGCCCCACTCCCACCGCTTGCAGAACTGCTCGAACTCGGACGTCAGGCCGTCGTGCCCCAACTCCAGCCCCGACAGCGCGAGGTCGGAGAAACCGCGCCCGGTCGACGCCTCACCGATCGTGCCGAGCTCCTTCAGCTCGGCGTGAGCCTTGTTGATGCCCCGTGCGATTGCGACCAGCGCCCACGCCGGCGCTTCCAGGCCGGGCTCGTTCCCGCTCATCGTGTCTCCCCGAGGTCCACTGCCGCCGCGTTGGGAACGATGCCCTCGACAGGCGGGAACAACATGCCGTCCTCGCTGCCGGCGTCGAGCGCCACGCCTGCCGGTACCGGCACCATCGGCACCATCACGTCCAGCAGCCGTGCGCCCAGAACCGTCCGGTAGGTCCACTCCCGCGCGCCGTCGCCCTGCGCACGGGCGAAGCGGGCCAGGGCCGCCTCGTCCGAGAACGCACAGATCCAGCGCACACCGTCCCGGTCGGCCGTCCACAGACTTCCGTAAGGGTCGAACGGAACGAGCACCGCCGTGCGCCGGAATTCGCCCAGCAGCCGGGCGAACCCACGCCTCGCGGTAGCCAACGCTTCATCCGCCGACGGCTCCCCCGCCGGTACGGAGGCCGCGTTCGGCGCGGCCGCCTCCTCCGAAGCGGGCCAATCGGTCAACTCCAGAAGCCTCGACACCCGTTCAGGCCTTGATATGTCATCCCCGTTGTCACTCACAGACCGATGCTGGCATGCCCCGCTTCCCGAAAGCAACGCGGGACCGCCACCGCCACGGTCGGCTCGCCCGCGGGGCGTTGCGTCCGTACCTCGATCGGGCGGAACGCTCCGTCCCCTTCACACGGGATCCCGTACGAGTCTCGCGTACCTGGAGCGGCCACCATCCGAAGCGCCTCGGGCAGAGGTTCGGCTCCACGCTGGAGGCCCGGTCTACCAGTGCGTTGAGCGGGAACTTGAAGGGAGGGGCCCGCCAACTCGGGGGTGAGCCTGGGGGTTGCGCCGGGAAACGGCTGGCGGAAGCCGGCCTGGCGATCGCGCAGCTGCGCAGGTTGCGGGCTCTGAGTCCTGGGCCAACGGCCCGGCCGATCCGTCGAGCATGGCGAGTCCGCCGCCTCTCCGGCCTGACGCCCGAGAGGCCGGCGGCAAGGGGCACGCGGCCATCGACGCGCTGCTCGGCACCGCGCCCGAGTCCGTACCTGAGGGCCTGGTCGCGGCGTGATCAACAGGTGGCTCAGCTCCGCAGGCGCGTGCTGCTGGAGGTTGTCGACGGCGCGGGAGAGCAGACCTTGGGCGCGAGGGAAGTTGATCATTGGTGGGGTGCGTTGGCTAGAGCCAATCGCGCTTCTTGAAGATGACGTACAGGCTGACGCAGACCACGGCCATCAGCAGGATTGCGAAGGGGTAGCCGGCTGCCCACTGGAGTTCCGGCATGGACACGAAGTTCATGCCGTAGATAGTTCCGACGAGCGTGGGAGCAAACAAAATGGCAGCCCATGAGGAAACCTTCTTGAAGTCGTCACCCTCACACCGCTGACCTGCGGAAACCGACTGTGTGGGCAGTCCGACCTGCGGCGATCGATCTTTCCGACCCTTTTACCGTGCTGCCCGCTTGTACGGCCGATCCTCCCCAGCCGCTCCCCAACGCGGCTTCATTCTCCCCAGATCCTCCCCAGCGGCTGCTGGTTCTCCGCGGCTGCCACGCACCGTGCCGTACGACCCTGCGACGGTGACCTCGCACCCGCCTGCAGCAGCGCCCGCCCATACTCGCGACGCTCGGCACGTGTGAGGGATCCACCCACGAGCCGGTACAGGCGACGGTGACCTCACCGCGGTCCTACGGCCGTCGTGAACGAAGAATTGGGGCGACAATCAGGATGCGGTGGGAGGCCAGGCCCTTCCACGCACCTGGCCTCAACCGGAGGGCCTGCCGTCGATCAACTTTCGCGAAGACCAGACTGGCGACCGCCCGCTCTCAGCAGGGACCCTGAGACATCACCTGCTGTACGGTGCCAGTCCCTCGTTTCCGGCGACGACCAAGGAGTCGACGAGCATCTGCCACTCGTCCAACCTGCCGAGTTCCTCGGCCGTTCTGCGCACGTCCGTGAGCCAGCTGTTCGATAGATACGACTTCGGGACCGTCACGTGTCCATCTTGAATGCACAGGGCGGAGACCCAGTGCACGCCGCGGGTGGCCTGGACTTCCTCCGGGAGCCTCCGCAAGAGGCCGATTAGCGCGTCGACGGACTTGACCTCCCCGCGAGCGATCGGCAGCCAATCGTCGATCGACTCAACGAGGTCTTCAGCACGGACCCAATCGATGGGCTGACCGACGACCTCGTTGTACATGCCTTCCGCCCACGCACGAGGGTCCGGTAGCAGGGCGGCGGCGGCCCAGTCGCCCCAGTGATGGTCGAGGTATGGGCTCGTGTCGTCGCTTAGATAGCCAACGGCGTGGCGCAGCAAGATCGGCCAGGCACCTCGGGCCGCGTCTGCAAGCCGCTCGTTCTCTGCACCTGCTGCGGCAAGACCGTGGAGGAAGTTCGACATCAGTCCTGCATCTACGCGAAGGACGTCGAGGTGTTCGAGCAGTGATCCGGCGTCGCCGTTCTTCGCGAAGCCTTCGAGCAGGGCCCGTGCGGCGACGAGGCTGTGAGTGCCGCGGTCATCTGCGGTCCAGCCCTTCTTCTCGTGTGCGACCATGGCGCGTCGCTGGACGCTGAGGAACGAGGCGAGGAGCGCGGCTGCGTCGTCGGTGCAACAGTGGTCCCTCGACGCGGCTGCGCCGAGTCCGCGAAGGGCCGCGTCGAGAACCGCGATGTCGACGGAGTCACCCGGCAGCACCTGAAGACGTTTGGCAATGTCGCCGGTGATCTGCACTTCCCGCCGTTGCTGGCCTTCCTGGTCCCACGGACCGATTTCTGCGAAACGGGCAGTCTCGAGCGCCCAGTTCAACGCGGTCCGGTGGATGCAAGGGGCGAAGTGGCATGGGACCGCCCAGACAACATCACATCCACGCGCCAGGTGCAACCGTGTCTCCGAGGACGATCTGCCTGCCATCGCAAGACCGGCTTCGACGACGACTTCAGTTGAACTACCGACCGCTTTCAGCGGTGCTACCAGTGCGGGTGTGAGGAACGCCGGCAGGGTCGCGGCCACGGCTCGGTCGGCACCAAGGTCGAAGTACTGGCCCTCGTGACGTTGATCCTCGGCGTCCTTGAACGACAGCGCGATGCTGATGACGAACTCAGTTGCGAAGTGGGCCTCGGGACCGAGCGCCTCCATATCGCCGGTGGCGGCTCGTGCGACTGCTGCTCGGACCACGTGGGCCACGACGTCAACAGGCCGAGTCGGCAGCAGGTCCCCATTGGACTCGAGCAAGGCACGGCCTGCTACCAGGTCTGCGGCAATCTCTTCCGACGGGGGCGGCACGTAATCCGGCTTGTGCCTGGACGAGCCCCAGTACCGATTCTGCAGCCGCAGGGCGGTCTGCGTGATCGCTTGGTGAGCCGTATGCGCTTCCTGCGCGGCTCGCATCTCAGGCGGCGGTTCGACCTCGATGTGGAACTCATCGCCGTGGTGCTTGATTCGGTATCGCTCCGAGTCAAGGCTGGCGGCCCAGTTCTTCGTGAGCTCCCGGCTGATGCCGAGCCGATCACCATTCTCGACAAGTTGGTCGGCGACCTTCTTCAAAGCCTCGGCGCGCTTCTCCCCGCCGTGCCCCATCAGCCACATGGCTACCTCATGCGGTGTCCATTGGCGACGTTCGAGGTTCGCGAGCCCTTCGGTCGTTGCACGCAGCCCCATGTACTCACTCGCATGGCGGCCGAACTCCAGCTCCCAGACGGCTGGTTCGGCGAGGAACGGGTCGAGCTCAGCGTCGACGTTCTCGATGTGGCGTACGAGCAGACCGAACAGCATTCCCGGAATCGCCAGGTTCTCGCAGCCGTCCAAGAGGGCCGCGACAACCTTCCCCGGGGGCACACCCTGGCTGAGCCATGCGTCGGCGAGACGTTCCATCGCCTGAAGCGCGCTCATGGCCGAGTAGGGCCCGACCGATGTGCCCCGGTACCAGCACCACACGTGACTGTCGCCGTCATACGAGCGGGTGGTGCCGCCGAGGTTCAGGACCACACAGCGGTCTCCATCCTCTCCATTCTTCGGCTTGCCATCCGCTTCCTCGTCCCGGACGTCGAGGGACCGAGCCAGTTCTCCGGGCGAACCGAGCCGCGACAGCGTTGCCACGCGTGCCCGCGCACCGCTGTTCAGAACGCTATTCAGGACGCGGACCGAGGTCCGCAGCGGTGCGATCTGGAACAACTGCCAGAACCCACCGAAGTAGTACTGGAAGAACGGCGGCCCGAAACTGGTCCATCGGCCTTGATGCCGTCGGACGCCTTCGTCTCGGTGCCAGCTTGGGTCGTCGCTGATGTAGTAGGCCGCCATCAGCGTCGCCAATAGCTCTGGGTCCTTCTGCGCCAAGGCGCGGGCGCTCAACGGCGAGTCCGCAGCCGGAGCCAGGGACGCCGGCGCGTCGTTCGCGATGGCCCGAAGACACGCTTCGACGGCATCGTCGATTTCCGGTCCGAGCAGCGCCAACGTTTCGACGAACTCTTCCTTGGTCAGGTGGTAATCCAAATTGCTTCGAAATCGACGAGGCTGCGACATCCGACTGTGCAGTCGGTCCCCGCTGGCTTCGCGTAGAGGGAACGAATTCCAGTAGGAGAGGAGACGGTCCCGCAACCGGATTCTTAGTGCGTTGCCAGCCGGTACCTGAGCCAGAGACAGGGCCTGCAGCCAGTCCGCAAGCAGTTCGAACGCCTGCTCCGACACATCCCACGGTCTTTCGCCATCAAGGAGAACCTGCACCACGGGGCCCGAGATCAGACGGTCGACCAACCCCTTGGCCTTGTGCCTCTGCTGGACGACTCGGACCACATCGCCGAGCGCCAGGCCGGCCGACTGATCTGTGAACGCTGATGTCAGGCACTCGTATGCGAACGGCGTCTCCAAGACCGCCTCCACCGGGACGTCGGTCCACCGGGGGCCGTGCGCTGCCGCGAACGCCTGGAATTCCGAGAGTAGTTCGGTGAACTTCCGAACGGGTCGAGCATCCGGTGCTGCCAACAGTCCCTTGCACGCAAGCGTGGCGGCCGACAGCTCCCACCGGGGCGCCCGGACCACTTCCAGCAGCTCGGTCGGGCTCTGGCCACGGACGAGAAGGATGGCGGTTGCGTACCGCCGGACTTCGTCGTGCGCGAACTCCGGCTGATCCCGATACGGGCTAGCCGGCGCGAGCAGATGGTCCCGACGCAGCACATCGACCGCTCCGGCATCCACGCCTGCGCCAGGCCGACGGTTCTCGGGCAGTTTCATCGTCGCAGCGGCCACCGCCAGCATGGTCCGTTCGCGTGCCTCCGCCGAACCGACCCCGGGGCGCCCGTCGCCCCGGACAACCTTGCTCCACACCAGCTGAAGGCACTCCCACTCACCCAGTGAGCTCTCGGGCTCCGCCCCGGTCCGGGCCAGAAGGTCCAGTACAACGGGCCTGCGGAGCAGCGAGTTCATGGGCAGGTCCCGCAGGACCGCGCGCAGCAGCGGAAAGTGGTTTGAGACGACCGAGATGTCCTCGTCTCCCAATGGCCGCATTGTGAACGATGGAATGGGCTTCGCGAAGCCCAGCTCCAACTGCTCCCGCACGAAATCGGAGGCCACGTCAGAGGTCACTGCCACGAGCCCGACGCCAGCCTCGGCCGCTGCCGACGCCAGGTCACTCAACAGGCCAGCAGACCGCTCCAGAGCAGCATCAGCCGCATCGATGACAAGGACCCGCTCAGGTGCCGACAGCTCCGCGAGCACGTTCTCCATTGCCATCCCGAGCGCAGCACGCAGCTCCATGCTCGACTGCGGCAGGCCGCGGAAGTTCACCACCGCCCCCTGGAACCGGGTGGGATCCGCGGCTTCCAACTCGGCGATTGCCGACAGCGTCAACGCGCTCTTACCGATGCCCGACTCGCCGGATACCAACAGACCCGATGCGCGGCCACCGGCCTCGCGTAGGGCCTCGACGAGTTGCTCGCGACGGTCGGCGAACGAGATCTTGACCGCGCGTCCGGATGACTCATCACCGATGGTGCTCCGCAATCGGGCAACGGCGAGCTTGCGTTGTTCAGCAAGCACCGACCACGCGTGTTGGCTTCTAGTCGCGGCCGAGTCCAGAACCAGGTGCATGTCACGGCGAAGCATCTTGAGGTCCACCACGGCACCGGTCGCGTCGTAGCGGGTTGTCTCAACCTCGAGTCGGTCCCGGACCACCACGCCGTCTGTGTTTGCCGACGCCACGCCGTCCAGCGAAGTCGCGACCGCCGCGCGGTCGCCTTCGTCCGGGCTCTGAACTGCGAAGCCGAGGATGTGCAGTCGGCCAAGCAGCCGCCATGCCAGCCGTAGGACCTCTCCCGGTGTGGTGTCGTCGGCGACGGCTTTCTCGACCATCTTTAGGAAATGCTGCTGGCGCTCACGTACCGGCTTCGACCAGCGGCCATCGACGTCCATGGCCGCTTGGAACGACTCCGGGTCGGCATGAGCACGCGCGATGCCGCAGAGCGTCGCGAGCTGATCCCACTGGTCGGACCAACCGGCTGTCGCGACAGCCACCCGGTGAGTGTCGATGCCGAACTTCTCGATCTCCGCGAGCAGTGACTTGACGAGCTTCACCGTGTCAGCATGGCTCTGGACGAAATTCGGCGTTGCTCGACATGCCACGGCGAGGATGACCTCGGCGGCCTCATTGCCACACTCAACAAGGAGGTCGTCCACCGGGTGCGCCGGCCCGGTTTGGAACGACACCCTCCGAACCGGCAGCTCAGATGCCTCCGCCCGTCGTTCGCCGGTCAACAGGCCAGCGAGATAGACAGTTGCGACACGGTGCGCGAACGAAACGCCGCCACCGCCGGTCGCGTAGGTGCTCGAGCCTCGCTCAGTTTTACCGGCCGTGGCGACCCTGGCGCCTGCTTCATGGGGAACAGTGGCGGGTCCAGATGTCGTCTCACCTGCGGACCGAACGGCATTGTCCGGTCCAACGGGCTCGTCCATGTGCTCCTCGGTGGCATCGTGCTATCAGTGGCCGCACGGCTCACCGTAGCGTTGGTTCGAGAACTATGCACGCAAGCACCGATGGCTCCCTCCCTGAACCAGCACGGTCTGTCACACGTCCCAGTACGCTGCCACGCATGGGGGAAGCAGTGAGCGGAGCAAGCCTGCCGACGTGGTGGCACCCGCTGTTGCGTCTGCATCACCGATGGGTTGAGAAGCATGTGGTCCCGGCCGAGAAGGCTGCGACCGAGCTGGGCATCGCCTTCGATGCTGCGACCATCCGCAAGGCGCTCGGCTACCAGCGGTGGATGTTTCTCCGAAGAGTGAGGAGGATCGCGATCTTCTTTGCCGTGCTGGCTCTGCTCGCTGTCGTAACCCGCCCGGCAGCATGTAGGCCGGGCGGTCTGCTCACCACAGGCCAAGCCTGGTGCCCGACCTATAGCGCTTACGTCTTCGGCCCGAACGCTGACCCATGGGTGTCGATCACGCCAACGCTATCTTTGATCGTCTTCCTCTGGATCGTTTCGGCCTGGCGAGGCGAGAACATACTGCGTCTCTATCAGCCTCTGTACCCGCTTCTCGACCTCCTCACGGCCAGTGCCGACCTGACAACGATGGATGGCATTCGGTACACGAATGCAGTGAAACTCAGCGCCAAGGCCGCCGAGCTCGGTCTTCCACTGCGGACGGTCGCCCGGGACGCAGCTTCTGATTTCGGAGCCCGGGGAGCCCTTCGCAAAGAGCTCCTCACCCACGCGGATCTCGTGGAGACGGCCATAATGCAGGCCGCGGATGGCCTGGTTGCAGACCGCACTGGGTCAGCAAGGAAGCTGGGCACGTTGGCCGGCGCCATCGCGACCAACGTCGCAGCTGGTCAATTCACCAAGATGCTCCCTCACGCGGATCTCCCCGAGGAAGCCGTCATCGAGCCCGACCGCCTCGACGGACGCCGCTTGGCGAAAGCGTGCCTTTGGTCGACTATCAGCGTCACGGCATTCGCACTGCTGCTCGCAAGGCTGGGCGCGCCAGCCGAGCTCCTGATGCCTCTGGCGGTAGTGGCCTTCATCGTGATGGCCTATGTGCTCCTGGGCCTCTGGTACGGCCTCGGCGAAGCGACCCGACTAACGCGAAGCCTCATGTCCTTCTTCTCCGCTGGCCCCCCTCTCTGACCAGTTCTCACAATTCGGAGCGGCCTTACCTGCCGTCTGGAATCGAAAGAGGCATGGGGAGAGGTCGATGGAGACCCTCTCCCGGAGTGAGGGGCAGGCGCCGATGGTGGCAGGGGCCCTCGCCCCCCGAGTGCTGAAGTCTCGCTCGCTGGTTCGGCCACTGCGCCCTGCTCTTGAGCGCAGGGCGGTGGCCGAACCAACCGCGCCCTGGTGTCAGGGCCGGCGTGCTGGTCGCGCTGCTGGCGATGGCCGGGGCACGGGTCGGACAGGCGCGGCGGGTGGCTTTGGCGCGGTCGCCTTCGGCTGGGAGGCGGCGAGGTCGTTCAAGACTGCCTCGACCACGGGCCAGCACATGTTCAGAGTGTCGCGGTCCGGGGTGTGGGCATCCCGGATCTCCTGTCGCGGATGGACGAAGTTGCGATACCTGCGCAGCTCGTGGCAGAAGCGCTCGACGTCAGCACCGATCCACCCGGCGACGTGGCAGGTTCTGATCAAAGTGTCCAGGGTAACTTTGTCCGCTGATGTGCTGCCGAGTCGCGAGGCGTCGCGTTCGCGGACCACTTGGACCATAACGCCTTCCAGCAGGCTGCCGAGCATGATGATGGCGGCCACGTGAGCGCCATTGGCGTAGCAGGTGCGTGCCTCGTCCAAGCGGTGTTGGAGCAGGGCGGCCATCTTCCGGTCACTGATGAGATCGGTCATGGCTGTGCTGAGTTCGGCAGGGCCCCGGCTACCCGGGTGGGCAAGGGAGGGGTCGCAGGCGACGAGACGGGGGCGGCCGCCAGGATTCTCCAGGCGTGCTCCCTCGTAGACCAGGAAAGCGTTGACCGCGGAGACGACAGCAGGGAGCTGGTCCGGCTCGTCAAGGTATTCGCGGGGGTCGGCCAGGCGAAGCAGGACCCGTTCCAGCTCGGTGGGTTCCTCTCGGCGTTCGCTGAGCCGGGCGAGCGTCCAGTCGATCCTGTACTCGCCGTTGTACTCCGGTACCCGCTGCCAGCCGGCGTGTTCCAGGAAGCGCGCGATCTCGAAGCCCTTGCGGTAGTAGAGGTGGTCGTCGCCGCAGATGACGCGCGCGAGCTCCTCCAAGGTGTTGGCGTCGAGGATGCCGAGTGGGGACTGCGCAGTCATGCCGAGCCTTCCGTGCTGTCGTCGGTTTCGTCGTCTGCTTCGTTGTCTTCGGCTTCGCCGAGCGCGTTGGACAGGTGGTCCATGCCAGGGCCCTCGGGCGGCTCCGCCGTGTCATCGGCGAGGCCCTCGTCGGAGGAGAGGTCGAACGACGTCCACTGCGTGCCGGTGGGTGCGGTGGACGACTGGGCTCGATCGCTGGCTTCTTCGAACGTGGCCGGATGGATGCCAAGTCGTTCGAGCTCGACCCACAGGCCGGAGAGTGCTTCCTCGGGGTCGAATCGGAACTCGCTCTCGCGAATCCGCCAGAACGTCCAGCCGACGCGTTGGAGTTCACGGTCGCGCCGTTGGTCATGCCGGATCTGCTCGGGTGTCGAGTGATACCGGTCGCCGTCGCACTCCACGGCCAGGCGCCCACGTGCCCCTACGACGACGAGGTCGAGGCGCTTGTTCCCTGCCGGATACTGCGGGACGACGTGATATCCCCGGGCCTTCAGGCGCAGGTAGACCTGCTGCTCGAAGAGCGATTCGAAGGGCTTCTGCGGCACATCGCCCGCTACCTCTCCGATGTCCTCGGAGCCGGCAAGTGCGGATGGTGGGTTCTCCATATAGGACAGGAGGTTGAGTCGCATGTCCTCCCTCTTCAATCGGTCCGGCGGTACCGAGTAGAAGAGCCACATCTGGTCCTGTGCCCGGGACGCGGCGACGTTGTATGCCTGTCGTTCGCTGCGGGCACCTCCCGTGATGCGCGGCGGATCGGTGACGACCATCGACAGCAGGATGACGTGCCGTTCGTCTCCCTGGAACGACGCCGGGCTGCCCACACGGATCTGGTGGTGTTCAAGCATCGGCGCCGGGATACGTTCCTGGATGAGCTTTTCCAGGAGCTTGACCTGACCGATCGACCCCTGAAGGGTGATGACGCCCATGGTCCGGTCGCGGTAAGCAGGGTCTGCTACGAGCCTGGCCAGGCAGTCGACGATGGCCTCGGCCTCCATCGGGTTGCGAATCCTGCTGTCGCGCCCCTGGGTAACGGCCCCTTCGACGAAGTGGGTCACGAGGGGGTCGAGGCGCTCACCGCCGTACTGGCGCAGAGGCTGCAGCTTGTTGTTGTAGAAGGTCTGCGAAGACCAGCCGATGATCTCCGGCATGCAACGGAAGTGCTCCTCCAACCGGATCACCTTCGGGAAGAAGGTGGACAGGAGCTGGTAGAGGTTGGTGGAAGGTCCGTACAGCGTGCGCAGCCTCGGCGGCATGTCCGGCAGGTGCGAGACGAGCCGGTCATGGATCGCCTGGTGCCGGCCCATGCCACTGAGTGGGGGCGCACACTGTTTGTCGTCCCCCACGACGATGACGCGGGGCGCCAGCCACAGCAGGAACAGGGCGTCCATGCCGGCCTGACTAGCCTCGTCGACGATGACGACGTCGAACGCGTCCCGCCTGGGCGGCACCATCTCGGCGACCTGGGAGATGGGCATGACCCACGCGGGGACTGCTTCCTGCGCCGTCTTCATAGCGTCGTACGCCGCGGCACGGTATCGGCCCGCACCGCGCCCCTTGCCCTTGCCGTACGAGGACATGTGGTTGCGGTACGCCTGGAGTGCCGACCGCTGCTCTTGCGTCATGCGATGCAGACAGTGCCACCTTCCCCAGGTGGCAGCGAGTTCACCGGTGATGTCCTCCAGGTGACGTTCACACTGAGCCAGTTCGCCTTCGACCTGACGTTCGCGTCCCGGTGTGCGCTGACGGTGGACGAAGGCAGAGGCCGCCGCCCAGGCCCACGCCTCCGCCAGAGAGTCCAGGCGAGCTTCCCATGCCCGGTCACCAGGGTCGTGCGTCAGCTGGTCAGCGAGCAGCGGGTGGGCCCGGCGGACGCTTTCGAGTAGCACGGCGCATCGACGCCGGCGGTGTTCACGCCGATGAGCCTCGCGCAGCGCCTCAAGTTCCTTGGCGTATCGGTCGACGTCCTGCTCCCGAACGGCTTGGGCGGCGGCCACAGCTTCGGTGGTGGGGTGGGAGCCGTCCACCGGTGTGCGCAGTTGCTCCTCCCAAGCAAGCAACTGGGCCGTAGCCTCGTCCGCTGCTCGTCGGCCGGAGACCGCAGAGAGGGCGTCGGCGAAGTCCTGCCATGCCGACCTGGAAGTGAGGGCGATGTGCATCCCGCGATGTACGAGCAGCTCGTCGATGCGCTCGCGGCCGGCGCCGAACGTGTCGACATGTTCCAGGCGTGCGTACGCCTCCGTCAGCGACGCCAGCCGAACTTCCAGCGGCCCTTCGGATACGGGCACCTGCACTTGGTCCCACCGCTCCGCAAGCGTGGCAACGGCGGAGCGGGCGCGGAGGTGAGCAAGGGCGGCGTCGAGATCCTCCAGCGTTTCGGGGGAGTGACCGTTCACAGTGCACGTGTCGAGGAGGTCCTGCGCGGCCTTCTGCGCCCGTGAGGCACGGAAGCTGCCGCGGACTCGCAGCTTGCCACCCGAGACGAGGTGCTCGCGCAGCGCAGAACCCGCCGTGAGCATCGCATCCCCTTGTTCCGTGGAGAGCTGCCCGGGCACGGTGACGCGCGTCATCCCCTGTTCGTTCAGCCGTTCGGAGATGTCGACGAGTTGATCGGCAAGTCCGGACACGCGACGCCACAGCGCGAGATTTTCACGGGAGAGTCGGTCGGTGAGGGCCTTGGTGGCCCACTTGTCCTCATCCCATTGTGTGGCCTGCGGGGACAGACCCAGGTAGTGCAGAGCCGTACGGCAGGAATCCACGAGAGAGGTCAGCTCATCGGTGACAGAGCTGTCGAGCCTGGCAAGATCACTGCGGATGCGGACCGTCCCGGAGGACAGGCCCTCGTCGGTGACGCGGCTGGCTGAGAGTGCCTGGGCCAAGGCTTCGGGGGAAGGGAGGCCGTCGGGGTCTGGCAGAGTGCCACCTGCGCGTGGCTCGGCCGCACCGTCGCGCAGCAGGCTCAGCAGTTCCACCGCTTGCGCGGGGGACAGCGGAGGGACAGACGGGGTCGGGCCGTCAGCCGGCACAAGCCCGATCCAGGAGTAATGCCCCGCGTTTTCTTGCACACGCTGCACAATTGCGGCGAGAGTGCCGGCGTATCCCGGTGCGATCTCCGGGTGCCGGTAGGCCTCGGCCTCCCGCAGCGCGATCACCTGCTCGGTGAGGGTGCTGATCCTTCCCCGCACCTCCTCCCGGCGGGCAGAGAGCCGATGGATCTCGTCCTGCAGTTGTTCGGGGTCACTCGCGGCGACCTGATCGGTGAGAGCGTTGACCGTGCGTTCCAGCTCGTCCGCCCCGTCCTGCCGTGCCGAGCTCAGCAGGAGGACGCACAGGTCCCGTACGGCGGGAGGAAGTTTGTCCCGCAGGACCGTCAGGGCCTGGTCGCGGGCGCTGGTCACCAAGACCCTCTGCCCCTGCGCCAGCAGCGCGGAGACCAGATTGGCGATCGTGTGGGTCTTACCGGTGCCGGGTGGGCCTTGGACTACCACGCCCGTGTCGTGCTCCAGCCGCCGCAGGACACTGCGTTGACGTTCGTTGGTCTTTCCTGGGAAGAGCGGGTCGTCCCCGAACAGGGGCGGAATCTCGCGGCCGTCCCAGTTCACGCGCTCTTCGGAGTTCAGTGGCAGTACCAGCTGGGCGAGACCCAGAGGTGCGTGTGCCTCGGAGGACACGCTGTCCGCGATCCGGTCGTAGAAGCCCAGCAGAGCATTGCGGTCCCGCGGACGCAGCACAAGTGCGGGAGCGTACGTGAGACGCGCGCCTGCCTCGGGCTCGCGGGGCGGCTGCCACTCGGCACTGAAGGACACGGGCCGTTGCAGCACCCGCTCCTGCCACTGGGCCAACTGCTCCAAGGCCTCCGATCCAAGCAGGTGCAGTGACTGGGCCGCGATCTCCTCGGTGAGCGCGGCCGAGCGTTCGGGCGCCCAGCCGTCATCGGTGTCGAGGAATGAATGATCCTCCAACCGCACGGCTCCCTCGGCCATGAGCCGCACGGTGAGCCTGGCGGTCTTACGGTCTACCAAAGTCTCCACGCGGTGGGTGAGCAGGTGACGGTGAATGGCGTCACCGCGTGGATCGCTCCAAGTCAAGAGGCCTGTGGCGAGCACGAGTTCTAGCTGATCATCCTGCTGGGTCAGCTTCTGGTGCCAGCCGTAGACCTGGTCGTACAGCTCCCGAAGGGCTCGCTCCGCGCGCTCCCTCTCCGCCCACTTCCGCCAGCGCGTCAGCCAAGGACCGTAGGCTCGGAGTACCTCGTCGGAATCCTCTCGGCGGACGGTCTGCTCCGCCGCCTGTTCCCAGGACTGGCTGCCGTCCGCAGCTCGCACCAGTTCCTGCCCCGGTCCTTCAGCTTCAAGCGGCGGGTCACCGCCATCCGCGTCCTGGCAGCGTTCCGTGGAGACCCATCCATCCAGCAGGTCCGGGAGTGAGGGCGGCGATGTCTGCGGAACGTGGGCAAGCGTGAACAGCAGCCCGTCGAGGCGGTCGGACGGGCGTCGTACCGAGGGGGGCATGGCGACCAGCCATAACCGCTCCCTTGAACGGCGGTCATCACGAAGTCGTTGGTTACTGCTCTGAACGACCTCCTTGAGGAAGCCGATCAGACTGGCAGTCTGGCCGATGACGTCGGGGTTCTTCGCGTGACGTCGCGGTACGTTCACTTTGCTCCTCCCGGCTGGTGGCGAACGTTCCAGGATCGGGATGAGCAGTAGCAAGGGCAACCTGTCTCTGGAAAATGGCGAAATATGAGCTTCATGTGGGCTGAATCACCTTGATCTCGGCGAGTACCTCGTGGAGATCCGCCGACCTCCGGTACCCGTGCCCCGACGCTCTAGGTATCTGGGGGGCAATCAAGCCGGGAGCTCGGGAGAGTCGGTTGCGAGAGTGAGTTCCAGGCCGCCCCGATGGAGTGGTCCATCTAAAGGGGCGCATGGGTGGGGATGACAGGGTGTAAGGCGGCTCGGTTGACGGAGTAGGGCCTTCTGGGTGCTTGCCAAGGCGGCGGGCGGCACTCTGAGCAGTCGAGGGCTGGTAGCAGGACCCGAAGTGTCGTCGACGTCATCCCACCCCTTGGTGTCGCCCCCTTGCTTCCAGGGAGCGACACCGGCCATGCGGCCCTCAGGCCTGTGGCAATACCCGCATGGCGAGCACAGAGCCGTCCTGGTGGACGGATACGGGGCCGTCCCACTCCGAATCCCAGGCAAGGAGGGGCCAGGTCCTCCGCTGGGCGTGGATCTCCATGCGGTACTGCTCGACACGGCCTTTCGCGAGGTGGCGGAAGAGGTCGTTCGCGACGCCGGAGAAGGCCTCGACCCGCGTCCTGTTGAGGCGGAACACGTGGTCGGTGCCAACGAAGTCGATGTCGAGGAGCCGTTGGTGCGCGTCCTGGACGCTGTCGGTGGCGGCGTGGGTGGGGTCGGTGAAGTGGCGCCGGCCCTGCCGTTTGGTCAGGTACTGGGCCGTAGCGACGCCGTCGCCAGCGAAGGCCGTCAGTCCGGCCGCAGCGGTTCGGGCGAGGACCTGCCGGAACCAGGCATAGTGCTCCGGCTGTACGTGGAAGCCGAGTTGTGACTCCGGCTTCCGCTCGCCCTCGGTCGGCGGTTGGATGCCCGGGAAGATGTTCGCGTCCTCGAGGCGATGGTCAAGGCGGGTGCCGGGGGCATCCATCGAGCCGGTCAGTCGACCACCAGTTCCGCGGGCCTGCAAGGCGTGCACCGTGAGCACGCCCTCAGTGGGGAGTTCCGTACTGAACACGAGGGCCGGTGTCTCGTCCCACGGGCCGATGTGGACCGCCTCGACGTGCGCAGAAGCGGACGCGAGCTGGATGTGAGACGCTGCGGCATTGCTGTGGTTGCCCTTGCAGGCGATCGGAAGGACCCTCGGCGCCTCTCCGGGCTTCCATATCTCGGCGAAGAACTGTGGCCGGTAGCGGTAGCCGGATCGATGGCCCGAGTCGCGACTGGTCAAAGCCCAGCCTGCCCGCAGTGCGGTGTCCGCGGGGACGATCGAGACCGAGTGGTCCGGGTAGCGGCGGCTCAGGAGCTGCCGGGCAAGGGTCAGGGCGAAGCCGGTTCCAAGTTCTCCGGACTGGATCGCCTTGTAGTAGTCAGCGGTCTCCCGCCCCTCCGCGGAGAGGGTCATGAACGAGTTGATGTTGCCGGCCAGAGCCTGGCTGTATTTCAGGGAACCCCAGTGCTCGGCGAGTCCACGGCTGGCGCCCCGCCGCGAGAGGGCGATGCCTTGGCCGAGGGTGTGTAGCACGTCCCAGGGCGTCAGCTGGACGGTCCGGTCCAGCTCCTTCGCGGGGATGGGCCGGAGCTCGGGCTTTCGCCGGAGCTGGTCGAGTTCCTTCTCCTCGCGTGCCTTGTCGTCCTCGGCTGCGGCGTCGTCGACGCTGCCGACCAAGGCCGAACTGGAGTGGATCGAGATGTTCGACGGCTGGACGAGGTCCTTGAGTACGTCAGCGGCTGGCTTCAACCTGTTCCCCCTACGGCTTCCACGGGTCAGACCAACGTCGCAAGCTACGTGCTGCAGGAGGGGCGCACACAGGGCGTATGCGGGCACATGACGATGCATGTCCCCACCGCCGGGAGTGGTCCGCTGGCAACCGTCTCCCTCAGGGCCGCCTCGCTGGCCTCGGCTGCATCCCGGGAAGTCGCAGGGAACGAGCCATGGCCGGCGGGCGCCCTTACTGACACGCGTCGTCTTGCCCAGACTGCTGCTCGAAGACGAGGAGGAACTGGGTGACAGCACGCAAGAAGCGTCGGTCGGCATCGCGGAAGCGCCGGGAGGCCCGGCTCAAGGCGGGTGCCTGGAGCGGCGTCGCTGCATTGGCGCTGCTCCTGGCGTTCTGGTCGACGATCTGGCCCTATGTGGTGGGAGTGTTGATCCTCGGCGCGGTCGGAGGCGGAGGCTGGTGGCTGTGGAAGACGGATCGCCTGGTCCGGGGGAACGATCGGCGGTGGCGCCACGAGGAAGCCGTCAGGGCGGGCCATAGGACGCTCGCCGAGGTCGACGCGATGGACGGCACGCAGTTCGAGGCCTTCGTGACCGACCTCTGCCGGCGGGATGGTTGTACGGATGTCCGCCGAGTCGGCGGCACAGGCGACAACGGTGCCGACGTGCGTGGACGGCTGCCCGATGGCCGCACGATGGTGATCCAGTGCAAGCGGTACAACCCGAAGCGGAAGATCTCCAATGGAGAGGTCCGTAACCTCCTCGGCTCGCAGATGCACTTCAAGGCCGAAGTTGCCGTCTTCGTCACCACCGCGTACTTCAGCGGCCCCGCCGAACGCTGTGCCCTGCAGAACGATGTAGTGGCCGTCCACCGTGATCATCTTGGACTGTGGAACAACGGTGCGGCGCTCCCGTCTCTTAAGGCGGTGAACGGCGCCGGTCAGGGCGACCGGCGGCAACGCGCCCTGCGGAAAGAGACGTACGAGTAGCTCCCCCTGATAGCTGGACTCTGAAGTCAGTCCCAACCAAGAGCGGTCGTAGTTTCACGATGTCAGCTCGGTCAGCGCTGTACACAACAAGGTCGTGTCCTCGATCGCGCGGCGGCATGTCGGGTCGTCGAGGGTGAGGCGCTGTCCGACACGGAGGGGTGTGCGGGGGACGCGGGCCAGGTACTTCGCGTCGACCACGCCATCGTTGTGTGTGAAGACGTGACGTGCTGCCCAGGTAGCGAGGAGGCGGTCCCAGGTATCCGATGCGAGCGCGGTCCGCACATCCGGAAAGCCGGCGTCGGTGAAGAGCACGGCCATGTCCTCCAACCGCTGGAAGACGTTGCCTTTCCCGCGGAGCCGGGCATCTGCGTCATGCACGGAAGCCTTGAACAGGGAGGACGCCAAGATTTCGACGACCCCCACCACGTTCTCGATGGTGTCCACCCAGTTGCGTGAGAACACTCCCTGCTCGCGAAGGGCAGCCTTGACATCTGCGGGAATCGCTTCGAGTGCGTCCAGGCGAGCGGTATCGGCCTGGAGGGCATCGAACGCGACCGACGCCGCCGGCAATTCGCCGCAGACGGGACAGTAGCGGTGCTCGCTGAAGACGGCGTACTTGACCCGGCAGCCAGGACAGGTTCGGATCCGTACCAGGCGCTCCTCGTCAATACCCGGAAGAGGGCTGGGGTAGAAGGGCTTCCCGGGCTTGTAGGAGAAGGACACCGGGCTTCTTCGCGAGCTCTTGCGGGCGAGGCCGCCGAAGATGTCCTGAAGTGACCGGCTGACGATCTGGGTGCCCAGATCCTCGGCGACGCGCAGCAGACGTTCCCGCTGCTGCCTGGTCATGAAGTCTGAATGGCCGCTGTGGTGGCCGCAGTAGACGCACCACAGCGTTAGGTCATCTGGAAGCCGTTCGTAGTCGTCTGCGTCGATACGGAAGGTCATCGTGCAGTGTGGGCACTCGCGGCCGAGGAAACCGTCGTCGTCGGTGGGTACGGTGACCTGGATCTCGAAGGAATCGCCTTGGTGCCCGAGTATGTGGGCACCCTCTGCCATACGGAACTCTTCGTTGTTCCACATGGCTGAATTGTGCCACTGGGCGCTGACAGTTGGGGTTTTCGTACGCCTCGTCTATGAGATGGCGGAAGCGCAGTAGGCGTTGCGGATCCCGGTCAAGGGCTCGCGGTCGCGGTTGAAACGGAGCTTGTTGGTGAGGAGGACAGCCCATCTGCCCTGCTGCGGGCTGATCCACATGCCGGTGCCCGTGAAGCCGTAGTGGACCCAGATGTCCTGGTTGGGGTCGGTGCCGGGGGCGGGGTGCCAGAAGAGGCCTCGGGCGGGGGTGAGGGCACCTGTTTGGATGCGGAGGGACTCCTTGATCCAGCTGGGGCTGAAGGCGGCCGGGGTGGGCTTGAGCATGTGGCGGAGGAAGAGGGCGAGGTCGTCGAGGGCCGAGAAGGTGCCGGTGATGCCGCAGACGCCGTTGAGGAGGCGGGCGGAGAAGTCGTGGGCGGTGCCCTTGAGGTGGGTGCCGGTGGTCTCGTCGTACTCGGTGGGGGCGCAGCGGGCCGCCTCGGCATCGGGGAGGGGGCCGAAGCGGGTCTGCGTCATGCCCAGGGGGTGCCAGATGCGGTCGGCGGCGAGCTGGTCCAGGGGCTGGCGCGAGAGGTGCTCGGCGAGGTAGCCGAGGACGAGGGCGGCTCGGTCGGTGTATTCGACGGCTTCGCCCGGCGGGCAGTTGAGGGCCTCGTGGAGGACGCCGTCGCGGATGTCCTGGGAGTCGGTGCCGTAGAGGTTCTTCAGGTTCGCGCGCAACGGCAGGCCGGCGGTGTGGGTGAGCAGGTGGTGGGCCGTGGCCCGGGCTAGGGGGTGGCCTGCGACTTCGTCCCAGAAGGTACCGAGCGGGGTGTGGAGCTGGAGCTTGCCCTCTTCGACCAGGGTGCCGATCGTGGACCAGACGGCGAGGATCTTGGTGAGGCTGGCCACGTCGAAGACGGTGTCCAGTCGCATTGGCTCGTTCGGGTGGTCGGGGTCGAGGAGGCCGACGGCTCCGCTGGCCTCGATGCCGTCGGCCTTCCCGACCGCCCACACCGCGCCGGGGTAGACCTCGTCGCGGACGCCGGTCTGGAGGAGGTCTTCGATCCGGTCGGTGGTGTGGGTCATGGTCTCCCGATCGTCGTGGGCCCGCGGGTGGTCCACTGGCCAGGTTAGTGACGCGGTCCGGGCGGTGCTGGCTGCGCCACGGGTGGTGTCAGGCGAGCCGCCGGCTGAGGTCGGTGATGGCCTTGGCAGTGGCGGTGAGTGGGAAGCGGGCGGCATTGGTGCGGCCGGATGCCCGGAGCATCTCCAGGAGGCCGGGCGTGGTGCGGAGGCGGTGGAGGTCGTGGGCAGCGGTGGTGGGGTTGGTGAAGTCGGTGGCCAGGCCGGTGCCGGAGAGGGCTTCGCTGAGTCCAGGAACGGGTTGGTAGAGGACGGGGAGTCCGCAGGCCTGGGCTTCGAGGGCGACGAGGCCCATGGCCTCCAGGGTGGTGGAGGGCACGGCGAGCACGTCGTGGTCGGCGAAGGCCTTCCACAGTTGGGCGCGGCGGAACCAGCCGAGGTAGCGGACGTGGACGCCGAGCTGGCGGACGACCGGGGCGAGGTCGAGGAACTGGGCGCGCGGGGCCGCGATGCTCAGCTCGACCGAGCGGGTGGCCGCGACGGCTTGGAGGAGGGGTTCGAGGCCCTTCTCGGAACTGAGGCGGCCTGCGAAGAGGATCCGCAGGTGGCTGGTGGGACGTCGGGCGGGCCGGGGCGGTGGGCTGGTCAGGAGGCGGTCGGGGATGCCCCAGGGGATCTTCTCGATCTTGCGCCTGTCCGTCTTGGGGGCGAGCTTGAGCAGGCGGTCGGCCATGGCGCCGGTGGGGACGACGATCGCGTCGGCAGCGGAGGCGGTCTCGCGGAGAACTCGTAGCTGCGTGGTGTGGTTCTCGGCGTGCAGGAGGTCGGTGCCGTGGACGAAGGCGATCCGGGGGTGGGTGGGTAGGGCCCGCAGGAGGGCGGGGGTGGCGCCGAAGGCCAGGTGGTGCAGGTGCAGCACGCTGATCTGGCGCGGGTCGATGGCGGCCGTCATGGCGTGGCGCAGGTTGGTGACGTACCGGCTGAAGGCGTGGCCGTCGAGGCATTTGCCGGCGGCGTGCAGCAGGTCGATGCCGGCCGGGGTGCGGGGTCGGGGGCCGTCGGGGGCGAGCATGAAGGCGCGGGCGGGGATTGCGGGCTGGGTGCCGGCGTAGAGGTCGAGGAAGAGTTCGACGCTCCCGCCGGGGCTGGGGAACGGCAGGTCGAGGGCGGTGGCGACAACGCGGTTCACCGGCGGCCTCGAGGGTTCTCCTCGTAGAGGCGTGATGTCTCGATGCCCTCGCTGGTGCGGTACTTGAGGCCGTGCTGCTGGTAGCTGGCCGGGGAGCCGTGCGTGCGGAGGAAGACGAGCTTGCCGAAGGTCATGCCGGGCCGGACGCGTACGGGGCGGGTGGCTCGGATCTCCAGGGTCCAGCGGATCGCGTGGCCCTGGTGCCCGAGCGGCGCGGAGACGTGGACCCAGATGCCGAGGGAGCCGGTGGTCCGGTCGCCGTTGAGGAGCTGGGCGTAGGCCTCGGAGCCCGTGCGCTCCAGGGTGTGGCCGAGGTAGAGGTGGCCGGGCTCCAGGACGTACCCGTCGTCGGGGAGGGTGAGTTCGGAGAAGGCGGTGGGACTGGCGGCGTCGAGGTCGCCCTCGCAGACGCGGAGCGTGCTGCCCAGGCGCCAGTCGTACGCGTTGGGGGACAGGCGATCCGGGTCGTACGGGTCGATGGTGATGCGGCCCGCCTGGCGGGCGGCGGCGATGGCCGGTCCGGTGAGGATCACGAGGTCACCGCCGTACCGTCGAGGTCGCGCCAGTATGCGGATGGCTGGGGCCCGGCGGCGGTCTGGTACTTGCCCTCGTACAGGTCGATGGCGCCCTCGGAGACGAAGAACATGATCTGCCCGATCTTCATCCCGGCGTAGACGCGCACGGGGCGGGTCGGGGTGAGCATCAGCGTCCACTGGCCGTGGAAGCCGATGTCACCGATGGGTGCGGTGATCTCGACGAACAGCCCCAGTCGGCCGACGGAGGAGCGACCGAAGAGCAGGGGGACGAAGAGGTCGGATCCCACCTCCTCCAGGGTGTGGCCGAGGTACAGCTCGCCGGGCTGCAGGACGTGGCCGTCGTCGCCGATCTCTGTGCGGCGGGTGGGGTTCGGCCGGTGGGCGTCGAGTACCTGGTCGGTGTAGGTGAGCAGGGTCCCGCCCAGGCGGACGTTGTAGCTGTTCGGGTTGACCTGGGTCGGCATGAAGGGGGAGATACGCAGCCGTCCGTCCTTCGAGGCGGAGGTGATCTCAGGTCCGGTGAGGATCACTGGTCGCCTCTGTTGGTCAGGATGCTCCTGATTGCCGAGCCGAGGCTGAGGCCGGCGGGGTGGGCTCGGATGCCGAGACAGGTGTCGGCGAGGTAGTCGGTGGTCAGCAGGCTCGTCAGTCCGCCAGGGAGCGGATCGGGGGAGGTGATCAGGGGTCCTGCGCGCTCGGTGAGGTGAGTCAGCAGGGCAGCGGGGTCATTCCGGAAGGCCGGCGCGACCTGGGCCTCGACCAGCTGGTTGTCGAACGGCTCGATGGCGAGTAGATCTCCGGTGGTGAGGACTTCGCCGAGCAGCGTCGTGCGCACGGCGGTCTCGTTGAGGACGACCGCCTCGCTGCCCTCTCCGTTGCGCAGCCGGTCAGCCAGTTCGCGGAGCAGAGCGTGGCGGTCGAGCGGCCTGTTCCGATAGGGCGCGACGAGACGGCCCAGCGGCTCGGCCAGCTGTGCGTCGATGGAGGCGATCTGTTCACGGATGGAGGCCAGCTCGGTCGGCAGGACTGATTCCGATGTGTCAGGGAAACGGGCGGTCCGTCCGACCCAGCCTTCGAGGGAGCGTTCGGCGACTGCGTAGCCGACGGCGAGTTCCTGCCCCTTGAGCACGATGGTGCCGCCGACCCGCTCGGGTTCGGTGTGTTCGCTGTGGCAGTGGCCGGCGAAGACCACGTCGAGGAAGGGGCACGCCTCGGCGAGCTGGAGGTCCTGCTCGAAGCCGGAGTGGCTGAGGAGGACCCAGGAGTCGACCTCGTGGTGGTGCGCGAGCATCAGTTCGCGCAGAGTCTGGACGGGGTCGGTGACGCGGTGGGCGGACCGCTGCCCGGCCGGGATCGACTTGAACGCCTGCGGGCCGATCACGGCCGTGACGGCCGTCCGTCGGCCTGTGATGTCCACGATGCGCAGACGACGGAAGAGCGCGTTGCCGCTGGAGTCCTCGACGTTGGCGCATACGGTGCGCTGGCGGAGGCCCGGCTCTAAGTAGTGCGGCCAGCCGTGGTTCCCGGGAGCGACGACGTCGTACAGGGTGAGCAGGATGTCCCGTTCGAGCGCGCCCCGGCCGAGTCGGTAGTACCCGGTGCCCTCGAAGAAGTCACCGCAGTCCACCAGCAGGCTGTCCGTGCGTGCCTGGTGGAGGTGCCCGAGCAGCGGGCCGTCGGCGCCGAGGGCGGAGTGGACGTCGGCGGTGGCCATGATCTGTCGTAGGGAACGGGCCGTGGTCATGGCGCGACCTCGCAGATGTCGGCGCCGAGGTGGAGGAGCTTGCCGGGCAGGTCGGCGTGGCCGCGGCGGAGCTGATCGACTCCGCCGAGGGTGGTGATTCCGCGGGCGGTCAGCGCCGCGACCATGAGCGCGGAGCCGGTGCGGATGTCGGTGGCCTCTACCCCGGCTCCCGTGAGGCGCTGCGGGCCGGTCAGCCGGCATTCGGTGGTGGAGATCTCCTCGATCTTCGCGCCGAGCCGGGCCAGCTGGGGCAGCAGGTTCCCGTGGCGGCCGGGGTTGATGGAGTCGGCGAACAGGTGTGTGCCGGGCTGGCCGAGTGCCAGTGCCATCAGGGGAGGTTCGAAGTCGGCGTCCAGGCCGCCGACGGCGAGTGTGGCAATGGCGCGAAGGGAACGGCCAGTCGGCCGGGCGGCGCTCCCGTCGACCAGGAGGACGCCCTCCTGTACCGCGGTGGGGATGCCCAGCCGCTGCAGGGCTACCTGCAAGGGCACGACATCCCGACCTTGGACACCCTCGATGCGCGCGGTCCCACCGGTGGCGGCGACGGCGCAGGCCAGGGTGCCTGCCTCGATCTTGTCGCCTGGTACGCGCCAAGCCGGCATCTCGGCCGGTGATGCCGCTGCCGGGCTCAGGTCAAGGACCTGTTCGCCGGCTCGGGCCTCCCTTCCCACCGAGCGCAGGGCGTCCAGCACGGTGAGGACTTCCGGCGACAGGTTCGGTCGACCGAGGCGCAGCGCACGGCCCGCGACGACCGCACGCAGGACGGCGACGACCGTCGCACCGCGCGACCGGAACGGCAACGTGTGGGAGACCGTTCCGGTCGCGGGTCGGCCGGCCTCGACGCCATAGCCCTCGTCATGGACGGCGTCACGGTCGCCGAACGCCTCGTACACCATGAAGTGCAGGTCCATGCCGCGGTCCCCGATCCGGCATCCCCCGGGCCAGGGCAGCCGGGCGTTCCCCTGTAGGGCAAGGAGTGCGGGCACCAGGTAGTACGACGCGCGGATCCGTGCGGCCGGGGCCAGGTCGAGTTCCGCGGGTACGACGTCAGGGGGCATGATCACCACGCTGTCGGGCCGTCCCACGGCCCGGGCGACGTGCCAGCCCGCCCCTTGGATCAAGGTGAGCATCCAGTGGACGTCGGCGCTGGCGGGGACGTTCTCCAACTGGACGGTCCGGCGCACGGCTGCTGCGGCGGCCAGCAGCGGCAGGGCGGCGTTCTTGGAGCCGTCGACGGTGACCGACCCGGAGAGGGGCCTCCCCGGACGTACGGCGATGACCTCCGCGCTCGTCGCAAGAGCTCGATCGGGTGCCATGCGTTCAACTCCTTTGCAAGGGAGGTTGCGTGATGGACGGCGTGACCGAGGTGGGTACGGACAGATCGAGCTCGGCCCAGCAGGACTTGCCGCCGGCGCTGTGGTCGACGCCGTGCCGGTCGGCGAGGGCGTCGATGATCAGCAGCCCGCGGCCGTCCTCGGCGTCCGTACGGGGTGGGCGTGCGTGGGGGAGGGCGGAACTCCGGTCGCGGACCTCGAAGCGCAGTCGGCTCCCGAGCAGGCGAGCGGTTACGGAAGCAGCTTCGTTTCCCGTGTGCTGAACGGCGTTCGCCAGTAGTTCGCCAGCCACGACCTCTGCCACGCACATGCCGTCGGTGCCGATGACCGAGCGCCAGCCCCTGATCTCGTTCATCACCTGGTGCCGGGCACGAGCGGCCCCCTCGGGCGTACTCGTGACGGTCAGCGTGACCTCGTGCACTTCCATGAGCAGCCTCCTGGAGGGGTGCGGTTCCACCAGGCAAGCGGGTCAGGAGGCGGCTGCGCGATGTGCCGCGCAGCCCCTGCATCGTTCATGCACGTTGTGCATGGCGGGCAAGTTCGTTGCAGCTAAGCTCGGTTGAGCAGGCAGGATCGGTCTCGGCGGAAGGGGCCGTGGCGGAGATGGTCGACACGCAGGGCGAGGTGCACCGGATCGGTGAACTGATCCGCCGGGCTCGGGTCTTACAGGGCCGCTCGCAAGCGGATGTGGCCGGCGAGCTGGGGTATCACCAGTCGAAGATCAGCCGACTGGAGGGCGGACGCGGAACGGACGACATCCGCGTCCTGCGCGACGTCGCCCGCATCCTGCGCATTCCCCCGGCCCGACTCGGTCTGGCGGAGGCCGCCCCGGAAGCCGATCCCCACGATCCGGAGACAGAGGAAATGCTGCGCCGCCGTACCTTCCTTGCCGCCAGCGTCACCGCACTCACAGCCTCGGTCGCGCCGACGGCTGCGCACCCCGCGCTCGTCCAGGCACTCCTGCCGGGGATGCCGACGACTCCGACGACGGAAGCGCCGGAGTCCGGGGAACTACGAAACCGGGCAACGGCCATCCGGCGCCTCTGGAGCACGTGCGACTACGCGGAGCTGGAGCGGACCCTTCCTGGCCTGATCACCGATCTTCGCCACTGCATCGCCGAATCCCCGCAGGCCGAGGAGCTTCCCCGCTTCCTGGCCACGGCCTACCAGACCTCGGCCAGCCTCTTGCTCAAGCAGGGAGACCCCGGCACGGCGTGGCTCGCCGTCGGGCGTGCGATGGCCGAGGCCGAACGCTCAGGTGATCCACTCGTCCTCGCCGCCAGCGTTCGTCTCCACGCGCACGTCCTGGTACGCGAACAGCACGCCGGCCAGGCCGTCACACTGATCAAGCACACGGCCTCACAACTCACCGGTGCGTACGACCGGCAGCCCCGCCACCACCTCTCCGTGCTCGGGTTGCTGCTACTGCGGGGAGTCACGGCTGCCAGCAGGGCCGGGGACCGTGCTGCCACCGCAGAGTTCCTGGCCGAGGCCAAGGAGGTGGCGAAGTACGTCGCCCTGGACCACCCCGACGCCTGGGCCAACTTCAGCCCCACCAACGTGGCCCTCCACGAGGTCAGCGCGGCCGTGTCCTTCGGCGATGCGGGCGTCGCCATCGACATCGCCCGTCCGCTCATGCGCCGCCACATCCCGGTTCCCGAGCGCCGGGCCGCCCTGTGGGTGGAAGCCGCCCGGGCCTACGCGCAGCAGGGCCGCCTCGCTGATGGCTACCAGGCCCTGCGGATCGCGGAGACCTGCGCAGCTCAGGACGTACGGCGCCCAGCCGTCCGGCACCTGGTCGCCGACATGGCGGCGCGCGACCGTCGGCGTACGCTGCCAGAGCTCCACCACTTCAGCCGCCGACTGGGAGTACCCGCGTGACCGAGCCGCAGCGCAAGCCCTTCCTGTACGTCGTCGTCTGCGCGGCCGGGATCGCGGGCGACGTCGGCAAGCTCATCGACGCCGCGCACGAGCGGAGCTGGGGCGTCGGCGTCGTCGCCACCCCGCAGGGGCTTCCCTTCCTCGACGTCGCCGCGATCGAGGACCGGACCGGTTACCCCGTCCGCTCCGCCTGGCGCGCGCCCGGGGACGCACGGTCCTTCCCACCCGCCGATGCGATCGCCGTGGCCCCGGCCACCTTCAACACGGTCAACAAGTGGGCGGCCGGTTTCGCGGACAACCTCGCCCTCGGCATCCTCTGCGAGGCTCCGGGCATGGGCATCCCCACCGCCGTCCTGCCCTACGTGAACACCGCCCTCGCGGCCCACCGCGCGTACCAGCGGAGCCTCGCAGAGCTGCGCGAGATGGGTGTTCTGGTCGGCAGCTACGAGCCTCACCGCCCGAAGTCCGGCGGCGGTGCCGACCGCTTCCGCTGGGAGGAAGCCGTTGACCTCCTGGCTCCGTTGCTGGCGGCAGGGGCCGCCCACCACTGATCCTGCGACTGCCAGCGGGTAAGGCCTGCCGGCCTTTCACATCGGGAATGCCTGCGACCGGTGACCGGGAGGTACCCGGTCACCGGTCGCAGAGTGCTGTTCAGGGCCCGTCAGTCTTCATAGGGGAGGTATATGCCGCCATCCGGAGCGGCTATGGCGCACAGGCGCTCGTACTCGGCGCGGTCTTCCTCGGTCATGTGCGGCAGTACGTCCATGACCATGCGGGCTTCGGGGTGCTGGGCGAAGTACGAGAGCACGAGCTCGGTGAGGGCCTCCACGGCGTTGCCCTGTTCGAGGACGGCCGCGGCGTTGCGGGCGCTCAGTGCTGCCATGGCTTCGAGTTCGGCGCGGGTGGCCTGGAAGGCGGTGGCCTGTTCGGCCCGTGTGAAGGGGCGCCCGTCACTGTGGGACCAGGTGTTGGTGTCGGGTCGGAGCTTGAAGTCCGCGTCCAACAGCAGGGCGATGATTTCGATGCGCAGTTCGGTTTCGGGCATGCGGGGGTTCCTTACGGGATGGGGCCGGTGGTGATGTTTTCAATGCTCCGGAAAATCCCCGGTTTGGCTGACCGGGGATCGTCGGCTATGTAGGGACGGACACGTCCTTGCGTCAGCGCCGGCGGGAGGCGTTGTTCGCGGCCTTCAGAGCCGGTTGTGTGGTCGCCGCGTGCCGGGGGAGTGATGCTGCGGGATCAGCAGGCAGGTGCGCGAGACGGCGGAGACGCCAGACGAGGACGTCGCTGACGGAGGTGGCGCTGTCCAGCTCCCGATGCCGCGTGGCTTCTGCGAGGAGGTGGGCTGGGTTGTGGCCTGCGGCCTGGGTATCGGCGAGTGTGGCCGCCAGGGCGGGCCAGCCCGGCTCGGCCAGAACTTGTTCGGCAATCTCGGGCAGCGTCTGGCGTAGGACGGCTGCCTGTCGTCGCTGCAGTGGCAGGGAGCGGCCTCGCTGGTGGAGCACGGACATCGGCTGGGCTGCCGCGATCTCGTAGGCGGCGCGCAGGTGTTCGGCGGCTTGGTGGGCGGCTTCGGCTTGCTGGGCGTGGTGTTTCTTGGCGTGCCAGTTCGCCGCCGCGGTGACGAGGAAGAACGTGGTGTCGATGAGCATGGCGGTGGTGGCGCCGTCCTCTCCGCGGCCGAGGGCGGGTCCGCTGTGGACGAGGTCGTGCGCGGCCTGGCGCAGGGCGTGGTCGTGCCCGCGTACGGCGCGGACGTGGGAGCGCGAGGCCCGCTCGAACGCCAAGGCTGCATCCCGGAGTTCTCGTCGGGTGTGGGCGGCGGAGGTCTCGGCGAGCGCGTCGAGGACCTCGCCGGCAGCGGCGATCTGGGCTGCTGCCGTGCCGTCGTCGCCGTGCTCGATGAGCAGCAGTGCCTGCCAGGTCGCCGTGGTGGCGCGGCGGCGGGCGTACGCCGGGCCGGTCACCGGCGGGAGAACGGGCTGCTCCGGTGAGACGCCCTCGTCCGAGGAGGGTTCTGCCGGCGGGGTCCAGCGTTCGCGGATGCGGGGCAGGGAGAGGTCGGGGGCGAGCTTGGATCCCGAGTAGAAGACGGGCTCGCCGTGCTTGTTTCGGTCGTCGGGCAGGGCCATGGTGTAGCCGAGGAGGTCCCCGGACGGTGCCACGCGTCGCTTTACGAGGAGACCGGCATGGGTGAGGCGGCCGAAGAACTCCTCTTCGCTCCGGGCACCGGCCGCCGCGCGTCGGACGCTCTCGCGCAGTTCCTCCCTCGGGGTGCGTTCCCGCTGGTGGCGTTCGGCTTTGTGGCGTTCGGCGCTGGTGGGGCGCTGGGCTGCGGTTCCGTCGCCGGTGTTGAGGTGGCGCAGGCCGTAGTCGGCCTCGATGAGACGGGCTTCGGCCTGGGAGCGTTTGGCTTCGTTGTGGCGGCGGGGCCGGCGGCCGTCTTCGCGGACGGTGGTGGCGATGATGTGGATGTGGTCGTCGGCGTGGCGGACGGCTGCCCATCGGCAGGCGGCGGTGTCGCTCTCGGGGGCTATGCCGGTGGCGGCGACCATGCGGCGGGCGATGTCGCCCCACTGTTCGTCGGTGAGGATCGGGTCCTCGGGCGCGGCACGTACTGACAAGTGCCACACGTGCTCCGTGGGGCGCCGTGACTTGGGCAGGGCTTCGACGGGCTGATCGAGGAGCCTTTGCAGGTCCGCGTAAGTGGCTTTCGGGTTGCGCCCGGGGTCGGGGACGAGGCTGTCCCAGGCTGCCACGAGGTGCGGGTCGGTGTGTTCCTCGTGGGTGCCGGGGCCGTAGAGGTAGCGGATCAGGCCGATCGTGCGGGTGCCCATCTTGTGGACGCGGGGGATCATCCGGCGGGGGTCTCCGTCTCCAAGTAGCGCTGGGTGAAGTCCTCCACGCGCTCGGCGGTCCGTTGGACGGCGTCGAGGACCGCCTTGGCGTGCGGGGCGTCGGCGCCGGAGTTCAGGACGGTGGCGACCTGGTTGAGGTTGTTGCCGATCTGGCCGAGGGCCCTGCGCACCGCGAACAGCTCTCTGGCCATCTCCCGATGGGTGGCGATCTCGGCTTCGGTGTGTTCGACGTCGCGTGCGGCCTTCAGGGCAGAGTGGGCGAGGAAGCCGGCGATGCTCATGTGGCAGGCAGACGTGGCGTGGGTGAGGAGCTGGAATTCATCGTCGTTCATGCGGCAGCTGGGCTGGTGCACGCGCTTCTTCTCGGCGGACAGGCGTTCACGCTGGCGCACGTGCGATGTCGTTGGGGCGGTGTACGTGCAGCGGGGGGTGTGGCAGGTGTGCTGTCCCTCCGATTCGTGGTGTGGTCCGGCCGCGTCCCGAAGGACCGGCGCCCCCTGGTGCCGGTCCGTTCCCGCCACCCCTGGGGCGGGGGAGCCCTGAGCATTGCTCCCGACGGGAGCAATGCTCTGGGTACAACTTGCTCCTCCTGAGGCTGGAAGCGAGGGCATGTGCTCGTCGTGGCTGGGACGGTCGTGCGGTGGGTTGAGCATGCGTGTCCTTGAAGAGGTAGAGGCTGGTCGTGTGAAGGGGCTGTTGGGCGGGGTCGACCGGTTGGGGACCGCTCGCTCGTGACGCGAGACGCTGCCGGTGCTGTCCGGGGACCGGGCGGGGACGGTCCCTGTTTCGGGGAGGCGTTCGGACCCCAGCGCAAGGGGCGTGGGGGACCGGTCCCGTCTCGGTCCCCGTAGTGGTGGGTGGGGACGGTCCCCGACGTGGTGACCTGGTGGTCCCCGAACTGCCGCAGGGCGGTCCCGGATGGTGGGGACCGTGGGGACGGTCCCCACTGAGTCGGGAGATGGCAGGCGGGGGTGACCTGCGGAAACAGAGTGGGGACCGGTCCCCGTGCTGCCCGGCGCGCGCAGTGCAATCAGGGGACGGTCCCCGATCGACTGCTGTCGGTCCCCTCCTGGGGGAGGGCGCTGTCAGGCGGGACCGGGGCTAGTTTGGGGACCGGGACCGGGTTGGGGACCGTGATGGGGACGGGACCGGGACCGGGGTGGGGACGGTCCCCGAACGGCTAGGGTCAGTGGTTCGGGCCCCACGATGATGGGGACCGTGGTGGTCAGGAGCCCGACGGCTGGGCGCGCCGACGGTCCGGGCCGGTGAGGATGACGCGGGTGGTCATCTCTGCCAGGCGGGAGGCGACGCGGTCCCCGACTGCGTTGCGGAGTTCCGCGATCGGCAGGTTGGTGGTGATCAGGGTCGGGAGCATCTCGGTGTAGCGGCGGTTGATCAGCCGGTACGTCAGCTCCTCGGTCCACTCGGACTGCTTGGCCGCGCCGAGGTCGTCCAGGATCAGCAGTGGGCACCGGCCGAGCTCTTGGATCTCCCGCTCGGAGTCGTGGTTGGGCCGGGGCCGGAGCTGGGCGTAGAGGTCGGCGGAGGTGACCGCCTGCCAGCGCAGGCGGACTCCGGCGGCCAGCAGCGAGCGGACGGCTCCGTACGCCTGGTGGGTCTTGCCGATGCCGGTGGGCCCGGCGATCAGCAGCGAGGGGCCGTAGGCGATGCCCCGGATCCCGGCCGGTCCGTTCCGTCCGGCGTGGGTGACCGCCTCCACCCAGCCCAGGACTTCGGGTTGGGTGGCGAGTGCTTCGCGGTAGCGGGGCGGGATGCGACGGTCGGCGAGTTCCAGGGCGGTCACCGGCTCCACCGTGGGCCCGGCGGGGGCGGCGTCGGGGTCGATGCCCTTGGCGGCGAGGATCGCCTGCATACGGGCTGCCAGGGCGCCGGCACGCTGGGGTTCGCGGGTCGCAGTGGTCACAGCTGGCCTCCGTAAGCGGCTTCGGCGTCAACGGGATTGGTGTACGGCTGAGGGGCTCGGCGGGTGCCAGCAGCGGCCTGCGGCGGGTTCATGGCCTCGTTGACCAGGCTGGGCAGCAGGCTCGGGTAGAGGCTCTTGAGGCGCATGCGGTCGACCCCGGCTCGGATGTGGTCCGGGTCGATGCCTTCGTGCAGCAACTTGCTGATCTCCCGGCCGACATGGCCCAGGACCCTCTCCGGAGGGCGCTTCCCGCACGCGGCGGCGTACTCGGCGACCAGTTGTTGGGCCGTTGCGGTCTGGGGTGTGGCGGGGGCGCTCGCGCCTCCCAACGGAGATCCTAGATCCATGATCCTAGGTCCTAGATCCGGACCGTGAGGGTTCGGCGCTGGCTCCGGCACCTCCCCCTGATGCTGCACGGACGGCTCACTGAATCCGCCCTGACCTGCGGATACGGGGATCAGTGAAGTGGCAGGAGGTGCGGGTGCGAGCTCCGGGACGGGTGCAGGATGGTGCACGGACCCCTCACGGAGCCCTCCTTGTGCCAGTGGTGAAGCCAGGGGTACCCGGCCGCCGTCGTGGTAGGGGCAGTTCGGGTGTCGGACACCGCTGGGGCGGTTGACCTTCTGATGCTTGGAGAAGGTCACGATGTGCAGGTACCGCTTGCCGTCCTCGCCCTCGTACCGGCAGATCAGTCCGTTGCCGGCGAGCTGGGTGAGGTCGTCCTCGACCTCGATCGGGCCGTGTTCGGGTCGCAGGGACCACAAGAGGACTGCAATGACGGCGGACTGGTCACGGAACCGGCCGTGGTCGTCGGCCTGGGTGAGCAGGCCGAAGAACGTCCGCTCCGCGGTGATGCTGACGGCGGCCAGCGATTCGGAGCTGAAGGCTTCCGGCTTGATGGTGCGGATGCGTGCCACGCCTATCGCCCCGCCTTCGTCTGCTGCTGGGACGGCGACGCCAGGGTGGGCGCGGGTGTGCGGACGGCTGCTTCGGCCGTACTGTGGGGCATAGACGTTCCTCAGATCCGTTCAGGAGTGGGCGGTTTGGACAAGGGGCTCCCATCGGCTCTCGGCGCTGCAACGCCGGGAGCCGATTCTTTTGTCAGGGGTGCTTAGCCAAGACAGCCACACCCAGCCCGCGCAAGTCCAGCGTATCCGCACTCGAAAAGCGTCAGAGCGCATCGCTGATCGCGAACGTCTTCACAGTAGGGGCGAATCCCCGGTTGGCCAAAAAGTCGACGGTGTGGGGAGAGCGGCGAAGATCGCACCCCGAAATCCATTGACCGGGGTAGGTGAGGCGATCTATGTTTCCGCCGCCCGGAGCCCCTGATGGTGTGCGCACCTCTGTGGTCCGAGATGGGTCGTAGTTCCGCAATGGCTGCCTATGCGGGAATCATCAGTTCGTTCTCGGTGAAACGAGCCCCAAAGTCCCATGTCTGGGCTTCCGTGATTACGAGAACCCGGGAACCCGAGCTACAACAGACGCATGCCCCGAAGGGCTACGGAAATCGGTCCCGCCGGAGAACGGACCGCCCACGCCATCGAGCGGCTGCGTACCTCGCGCGGATTCGCCCAGCGAGAGCTCGCTGCCCATGTCACCGAGCTCGGCCACCCCATGACCAACACCATGCTGTCCCGCATCGAACGCACCCGCCGGCGCTGCGACGTGGATGACCTCGACGCCATTGCGGCCGCCCTCGGCTCCCCACTCGCCCTGCTCTAGCCCGCGACGTAGGGGTCCGGGCGGGTGCGTGGTGACGTCGCCCCGGCTTATACCCGACGATCCCCGGTCAGCCAAACCGGGGATTCTCCAGACCATAGAAGTAGTCCGCTCCACCTGCCTGACAGCAAGCGGGGCGGACTCGTCATGCCCGATGTCCGTCGCTGCAGGTTGCCGACGGAAGACCCCGAAGGTTCGATACGTGCGAAGTGTTGCTTGTGGCAGTGAAGTGCTGGCGAATGCCCCTATGTCTCCCCGTGTGTCGCCGCTGGGGAGGGGCTTTCTGAACGTCCGTGAAGCTGCCGAATACCTGGGGCTGTCGCCCTGCACCCTTTACGTGTGGCGGCACCGTCGCCAAGGTCCGCCGAGTTTTCGGATGGGGCGGAGCGGACGTGTGATGTACCGGATCGAAACGCTTGACGAGTGGATCCGGGAACAGGAGCAGGTGGACTCCCGCAGTAATACGTCCCTAAGTCCGGTGAATGCCGCCCCGCAGCGCCGCGCCGGGTACCCGGCCACGGCCTGACCGATCTACCCGGCCTTACCTCCCTACGCTCAACCCTTACCCCGAGGAATTCTTTGGCTGGCTATATCGAAGACCGTTGGATCAAAAAGAAGAAGGATCCCGTCACCGGGAAGCGTGAGCGTACGACCCGTTACGGCAAGGGGTCTCGATATCGTGTCGCTGGAATCCCGGGCGTCCGGGACATGTCGTTCGACGTGCTGGAGGACGCCAAGGGGTGGCTCCGGCGGTCTGGCACCGACAGCGAACGAGGCGAGTTCGTCGACCCGCGCGACGGCTCCATCACCTTGACGGACTTCGTCACGCGCCACTGGCGCGCCGGCGTTCGCGGCGCGCCCGGCACGGTCAAACGAGTTGACGAGCGTGTACGACTCCACATCCTTCCGCACCTCGGTGCGGTGGCGCTGCGCGACGTGTCGGCGACCGTCCTGCGCGGCTACATCGCCACGCTCGAAGGCGAGTGCTCTCCGCGGTACGCCCGGCAGATCCTGACCTCGCTGTCGAACATCTTCGAGACCGCGATCGACGACAAGCGCCTCGTCCGCAACCCGATGCGGGCCAAGACGGTGCGTTGGCCGAAGGCCCCCGACGAGGATCGTGACGCGTGGCCGCTGGCAACGGCGCAGCGGGTGCGGGACGTGATCAGTCCTCGATATCGGATCGCGGTCGTCGTCGCGCTGGGGTGTGGGCTGCGCCAGGGAGAGGTGTTCGGGCTGTCGCCGAAGGACATCGACTTCGAACGCGGCGTCATCCGAGTGCGCAGGCAGGTGCAACTTCTCTCCGGGCGCCTCTACTTCGCCCTACCCAAGGGCGGCAAGACGCGCATCGTCGACATGCCCCGGTCGGTGGCCACGGAACTGGCCGCGTACTTCCTCGACCATCCGGCGGTCGACGTCGAGCTCCCCTGGGGCGGACCGGAGCCCGACCGGGAGAAGCGGAGCTTCCCGCTCGTCCTCACGACGACGTACGGCAACGCCATCCGCGCCAACATCTTCAACGACGAGGCCTGGAAGCCGGCCCTCGCTGCGGCCGGAGTCATTCCCGTACGGGAGAAGGGTGCGCGGTGGAAGGCTTCACGCAAGGACGGATTCCACGTGCTCCGGCACACTTACGCCTCGATCCTCCTCGAAGCGGGCGAGTCCATCGTCACGCTCGCCCGGTGGATCGGTCACTCAAGTCCGACCATCACCCTGGACCACTATGCCCACTTCATGCCGGAGGCCGGAGGCAAGGGCCGCGCGGCCATCGACGCACTGCTCGGCACGGTGCCCGAGTACGTACCCGAGGGCCTCGTCTCGTCCCACCAGAGCACTACCGGTCTCACCGAAGCGTGACGAACCACCTCGACCCGCCGATGCCTTCAACAGTCGGTCACAGCGAGGAGACGCGCCGCATGGTCAGGGTCGAGGTCCCATTGCAGGGTGATGGCCGTCATGCCGTCCAACTGCAGGTAGTCCTCTGTTGGATGATCAGTCGCTCCTTGGGCGATGGCACTAGCGAGGTTCGCCACGCCAGAGTCCCGGATGGCTGGGCCCTCGGCTATCTCGGTCTCCACCCGACGAGCGAGGGTGTCGAGGAAGTCGAGGATCACAGCGATGACCGGATCCCCCTGGTGGAGTCCCGTGATCACCCGGCGTGCCTGCTGGAAGTGCGCCACCGCCTCGTCGGCGGTGTTCTGGTGCCTCGCGTCTGTGTCCCTGAGCGTCGCGAGGTGAGCCAGCCCGGAGAGGCACTGGAGGGCCTGGTGGGCGTCGATGGCAGCGTCGGTGAGCGGGGTCGGGTGCCCTTCAGGAAGCTCGGTGCTCCAAGCGTCGAAGAGACCGGTTCCCGGCCATAGGGTCGTCTGAAGCTGTTGCGCCATGAGCCTGACTGGCTTGCCGTCCACAAAGGGAACGAGCAGGACGGCCCTACGGCTGCCCTGGGAGCCGGGATCGTGCTTCAGCAGCGAGCACAGCTGTTCCACTGCCGTCGGCCACTGAGTGAGTTCGGCGAGCTCCACGCCCACCGCAAGTTCCGCGGCAGGCCACTCCGTTGAGTCCGGATCTGAGACGGGTCTGGTGTACACGCTGACGCGGATCCCTGCGGCCCTGGCGTTGGACTGGAGTTTCAGGGGCAGGGCGTCTGCTCGTGCGCCGGCGGCTCGGCGGGCAAGGTCTGCTGCCCGAGTGAGTGCCTGCGCGGAGGGTCCTGATCGCGCCGCGGCCGTGAGCTTCTTGGGTCCGAGGGTGCCCCAGGCGAGTTCGGCCAGAACGGCATGCAAGTCGGCGAGGTTCCTCACGAGGTGATCGAGGACGTTCGGAGGATCCTGGCCGATGAGGTGCCAGCGCTCCTCATCCCGCACCTGCATGGCGAGGCTTGGCAGGCTGTCGCCGACGTAGCTGGCGAGCGCTGCATACCCGTTGGGGTCGGCGAGCCTTCGCGTGAGGTTCTCGGCGATCCCGTTCACCAGGTGTTGCAGGTGGTCGCTTCCACCTCCTGGAACGTCGTCACCGACGGGCAGCGTGGACAGGAACGAAGCGTCGACGGGGAGCGTGAGTGACGCGGCCCAGTCCTGGAGCGCTGCCTGCGTCGTGCGTAGGCCTTCGGCGTCTTTGGGTCGACCGCGACCGACGCACCAGGCTTGGGTCAGATCCGTCAGGTATTGGTGGAGCACGGGGAGTGAGGAGGCTGCGGTCGCGGCTCGGGTGGTCCAGTCGGTGTGGCCAGCCACCGTTGCGCCGATAAGTGTGCGGGTGCGAGTCCACGCCACCGCGGCGGGCGATCTGTCGTTTTGCCGCTTCAGAAGGCTGACCCCGCTGGTGAAGTCACCAATGGTCAGGGGCAGCCCACCGGGTAGCAGATTTTGGATGTCGACACTCTCGCACTGTGGAAGGCAGCGCAGCAGCATCCGCCCGAGCTCCCTGACCTCCTGGTCGGCGTCCGGTCGTGCCTGGTCCGATACGTGGAGGAGACGGGCGTATGCGACCCGGCTCCCTTCGCGATCGACGATGGACGCCTCAGTGACCCACGGTGAACGGGCCACGATGCTGCCCAGCACACGCTCCTCCCCGCCTGCGAGTTGCAAGAGCTCTTCGGCCAGGGCCACCGATGTGGTCCGGGCTGTGGAGAGGATGTCCCCCAGGAGATCGACCGGTGCGCCGGCGAGTAGCTGCCCGAATGGCGAATCGGCGAGCACCTTCGGCCCACCCGCCAGATCCAGGCCAGTCCCGGCAAGGACGGCGAGCAACCGCTGGGATTCGACGGGCTCCCCGCACTGGGACAGGAGGAGACTGATCGCTGCTTTGCCGAGCCGTTCCACGAGCGCGTCGCGCAGCGGCGAACTGGAGGTATCCGCCGCTCGGATCTCGGTGATGGCCGCGGCGATCTCGGGTTTGAGCTGCGGCAGCAGGTCCCCGTCCACGAGCGCGAACTGAAGGGTGGTGCGGCGCAACGCGGGCGGGATCCGGTGTCGGTCGAGGGTCCGGAGCCAGTTGGCCGCAGTGCGGTTGACGTCGACCAGCCGAAGAGCCTGCAGAACGCCGGTGGTCGCCTTTACGGAGGGGCGCCGACGGAGTTCGACCATGATCTGGTCCAGTACGACGGGATCCATCGCGGGGTGTTCGGTGAGGACACCGGCGATGAACGGCTGAAGCTGTGAGTCCACCAGCATGCGCATCACCGCGAGGACGGTCTCGTCCAAGATCGGCGGCGGAATCGCGTGTACGGCGTCGGCCAGATGCGCCGAGCGCAGCTGGTGCAGCCCGGACAGGAGTCCCCGCCGTTCGTGGACGAGATGTTCATCGGCCAGGCGGGACAACGCCGTGCGAAGGTCCGTGTCTTCAAGGCCCAGCTGTTGCTGAAGTGCCCGTACGGGCAGGTCGACGCCCCACTGGTGGGCGATCGAGATCCTGGCCAGGATCTCGATCTCTGTCTGGCGTCCTTCGGCAACGCGCCGCTCGACCTGCTCTGACAGGACATCCGAGAGCCTTCGTCCGCGGGTGAGTAGGTGCGTGAATTCCAGGGTCAGTCCGTTTGCCGCGTCGTACGCTTCCCGCCAGTGCGCGGCAGCCGTGGTGCCGGTGGCCGACAACCCGGCGTGGATCTGCTCGGCGACCTCCTCATCGAGGGTGACCTCGATCTGGGTACAGTCGACTCGGCTTCGGAGGGGCAGAAGGTCCTCGCTCCGGACCGAGCCCAGGAGCAGGACACCGGGGATCGGGGCGAGCTCGCGGTAGAGGACATCCCATGCCTCGGCCGCTCCGATACCGATGCCGTCCACGACGAATCCGACTGGAGAGCGGGCCGAGGGTTGCAACGCCTTCGCCAGCCTTACGAGCGGGACGGCGTCGTCCGGCTGGAGCCGCCTGATGCGGTACCAGAGCACGTGTCTGGTCACGTAGGCAGCCGTCCACATCACGGCGGACTTGCCGATGCCCGACGGGCCGGTCACGAGGACGCTCTGCCCCCGATGGATCGCATCCGCCACCCGCCCGGTCAGGACAGGCCTGGGGGCCGGAAGCCCGGCAGTGATGTGGCCGGGCTGCACGTTGACGCCTTCGTGGAAGCCGGCGGCCTGGAGCGGCCGGTCGAAGTCGACAGGCTCGCAGAGGCCCGTGGTCAGTGCCTCCTCCAGCGATGCACGGTCGATGGTTTGCGCGACCTCGGTCGCAATCCCTGCAATGTTCGTTCGACTTAGTCCTGCCGCTCCCGACAGGGTCGTCTCAGCGTTGGCATCGGCCCGTCTTGCGACGGCGCTGCGCAGGGCCAGCACGACTGCCTCCGCAGCTACCGGCAGCAGCCCGAGCCGATGGGCTACAGCGGTGCGGGTGTCGTCGGCGGCGGCACGCCATGGCAAGACGTAGAGACTGGCGGCATTGCACCATGCGTCGATTTCATCTTTGGTCAGGCCGGCCTTCGCGGCCTTCGCGTTGAATGCCTGTAGCAACCGGTGGCCTCGCGGCAGGTCGCTCAAGGGGTCGCCCCACTGGGTGAACCATTCCCCTTCAACCGGCCGCTCGAGGACAAGAAGGGGCCGACCCTCCAGTCGAGCCTGTACACGCTTCGCGTGCGCCAGGGCCATGGCGACGAGGTGCTCGGCGACCTCGGGTGCGGTGAAGTCGCCGATCCGTTCCTGGCGGGACTTCACCTGGACGTGCCAGGGTGTCGGTCCATCACACGAGAGGTCTTCCAGGCCCTCCGGGACGATGCGATCGGAGTCGAGGGCACCGGACAGAACACGGCCGCACAGCCACGCCCCCACAGCGTCTTGATAGTGGAACCCACGGCCGGCGCGTGCTCCCGAACGCGTCGACACCCACAAAGCCTCGCCAGGTCCGCTGTTCGGTTCGCTCTGCTGCACGGGCACGGGGGGCTGGACCCGCTTGCTACGCCCCCTGCTCTTGCTGGTCATCCGAGAAGCATTGCAGGCCCGTTGGGCAGCCGTATGGCTTACCAGCACGAAGTCTCCGAGACGGTCGCTGAGGAGCTTCCTCAACGGTTCCTTGTTTTCGCGCTGCCCAGGGGCGACGGGAGCCGAATTACCAGTGGTGGCTCGACACTCGCAGGAGCTGGTGGGGGTGGTCCAGGGCACGCCAGTGTGGTGGATGTTCTGCGGGCCGGTCGGCAGCTCCCAGGGAAGCGCTGGCGTGGTGTTCGCCGGCACTCTCGGTGACGGTCAACGACGGCTGTCCGACTCAAGCTGAAGCGCACGGAACGCGTGGAGCAGCAGGTGGGAGGGGCACGGCTTGCTCCCTGGCACCGCGCATTCTCCCCAGATTCTCCCCAGGGCCCCGGATTGGCCTCTCGGAGACGTTCGCTGTAGCGAACTCGACCAGAGGCTCTTGCCCGCCGTCTACAGCCAGTCGCGCTTCTTGAAGATGACGTACAGGCTGACGCAGACGACCGCCATCAGCAGGATCGCGAAGGGGTAGCCGCCTGCCCACTTCAGCTCTGGCATGTCCTCGAAGTTCATGCCGTAGATGGTTCCCACGAGTGTGGGTGCAAACAGGATGGCGGCCCACGAGGAGATCTTCTTGATCTCCTCGTTCTGTTGGAAGCCGGCTTCGGCCGGGGCGCGCATTTCGGCGTTCTGTTGTTGCGAGAGGTGCCGTACTTCGCGAAGCCGGCCATCAGGGCGTGGAGCATGCCGACCACGGGGCGGGTGGCGCTCTGGAACTCGATCATCTCGCGGGAGAGTTCGTAGATGCGCCGGGAGACCGCCGGTCGCCGCGGAGACCTCCGTCTCGATCTCGTCGATGTCGGTCTGGACGCCCTCGACCACCGCGTCGAGGATGGCGTACAGGGTGGCCTCCGGGCCGGGTGAGACGAGGCCGGGTTCTCCTCCATGCCGCGGCGGACGGAGGAGAGGTCCGGGGTGCCGCCGTGGCGGACCGTGATCAGGACGTCGGGGCCGACGAGGATGTGGAGCTCGCTGAAGTCGACCTCCTCTTGGACGTCGAGGTGGCGGGCGGCGCGCAGGACGACGAAGAGGGTGTCGCCGTAGCAGCTCCAGCTTGGGGCGCTGGTGGGCCTCCGGGGCGTCCTCGACGGCGAGTTCGTGGAGGTCGAACCCCGCGGCGGGGGAGTGGAGTTCGGGCTGGGTGGGCCGGTGGAGGTCGATCCAGGCCATCCCGTCGGGCTGCGCGTGCAGCTGCCGGAAGGTGTCGGCCAGGGTGGTGGGGGAGGCGACCCGGCGGCCGTCGCGGTAGACGGCCGAGTCGATCACGCTGCGGTGGTTCGGGGGAGTGCCGGCCTGCGGCGCGGGCTGGGGGGCCGCCGGTGGCCCGGCCGGGGGTGCGGCGGCCGGGGCGGTGCCGCGGCGCCAAGGCGGGTGCTGCGCGGCGGTCTGCGGCGGTCTGCGCGCTCCGACATCGCAGGTCAGCTCCGGTCGAGGTGCGTTCATCGCGGGTTTCGTTCCGGCAAGGGGCAGGCTATCGGGGGGAAACGACGTTACGTGCGCACGGCGGGGAGTTGCGGACGGGGGCTGTCCGCAAGGGGGGTTAGCTTGTTGTCATGGCCTCCACGACGACGCATCCCGTACTCGGCACCCGCGCTCTGAACCGTGCCACGCTCGCCCGCCAACTGCTGCTCAGCCGCGCCGAGATGTCCGCGGAGGGCGCCGTCACCCACCTGCTCGGACTGCAGGCGCAGAACGTCAAGCCGCCCTACTTCCAGCTCCACGCCCGGCTCGCCGGCTTCCGGCCCGCCGAGCTGTCCGGGCTCATGGAGTCCCGCGAGGTCGTCCGGATGGTCACCATGCGCTCCACCATCCACACCCACACCGCGCACGACGCCCTGACCCTGCGGCCCCTCGTCCAGCCCGCCCGCGACCGCGAGGTCACCTACTTCCGGAAGGGGCTCGTGGGCGTGGACCTGGACCGGCTCGCCGGGCGGGCGCGCGCCTTCGTCGAGACCGCGCCGCGCACCATGGCCGAGATCCGCGAGGAGCTGCTCCGCGAGTGGCCCGAGGCCGACCCGCAGTCGCTGTCCGTCGCCGCGCGCTGCCGGCTGCCGCTGGTCCAGGTCACCCCGCGCGGGGTGTGGGGGAGCAGTGGGCAGGTCCGGCTCACCACCGTCGAGAACTGGCTCGGCCGGCCCGCCGGGGCGCCGCAGCCCGTGGACGACGTCGTGCTGCGCTACCTCGCCGCCTTCGGGCCCGCCTCCGTCAAGGACATGCAGATCTGGGCCGGCCTCACCCGGCTGCGCGAGGCCTTCGAGCGGCTGCGGCCGGGCCTGGCGGTCTTCCGCGACGAGAACGGCGTCGAGCTCTTCGACCTCCCCGACGCGCCCCGCCCCGACCCGGACACCCCGGCGCCGCCCCGCTTCCTGCCGGAGTTCGACAACCTGCTCCTCTCGCACGCCGACCGCACCCGCGTGGTCGCGCCCGAGATCAAGGGCCGTACCTGGACCGGGAACCAGGCCCACTGCACCCTGCTCGTCGACGGGTTCGTCGCCGGGCTGTGGAAGCTGGAGGGGGCGGTGCTCACCGTAGACCTGTTCGACCGGGCCTCGAAGGCACAGAAGGAGGAGATCGTCGCCGAGGGGGAGCGGGTGATCGCCGGCATGGTGAACGGGGGCGGGGCCGGGGGCGGGACCGGGAACGAGGCCGGGAACGAGGCCGGGTCCGCTGCCGTGGCGTCCGTACGCTTCGGGGCGACGTCCCGCGGCTGATCGACGGCGACGGCGGGCGCCGGCGGACGCCGGCGAACGGCAGGGTCCCGGCTGGTTCTCGCCGACTGTGGCCGGAACCTCGTCAACGGTCAACTCGCGCCCGGCGTCGCACTGGTGGTCCGTACAGCGGACGCGGCACGATACCTGCCATGACGACCGAAAGTACGCAGAACAGCGCCACCGCCCAGTTCCTCGCCGCGCGGGACTTCCTGCTGGAGCGCCGCGGTGACTACGAGGCCGCCCACAGCGGATTCACCTGGCCCCGCCCCCACCGCTTCAACTGGGCGCTGGACTGGTTCGACCACATCGCCGCCGGGAACGGAGCCGACGCCCTGCGCATCGTCGAGGAGGACGGCACCAGTGAGGCGCTCACCTTCGCCGAGCTGTCCGCACGCTCCGGCGCCGCCGCCAACTGGCTGCGCGAGCAGGGCGTCGCGCCCGGCGACCGGATCCTCGTCATGCTCGGCAACCAGCGCGAGCTGTGGGAGGTGATGCTCGGCGCGATGAAACTGCGCGCCGTCGTCATCCCCGCCACCCCCCTGCTCGGCCCGGCCGACCTGCGCGACCGCGTCGAGCGCGGCCAGGTACGCCACGTCATCGCGCGCGCCGAGGACACGGCCAAGTTCGACGAGGTGCCGGGCGGCTACACCCGGATCGCCGCCGGGCGGCAGATCCCGGCCGGCTGGCGGCGGCTCGCGGACCTGCAGGGCGCGGACACGGCCTTCACCCCCGACGGGGAGACCCTCGCCACCGACCCGCTGATGCTGTACTTCACCTCCGGCACCACCGACCGCCCCAAGCTCGTCGAGCACACGCACGCCTCGTACCCCATCGGGCACCTCTCGACCATGTACTGGCTCGGGCTGCGCCCCGGCGACGTGCACCTCAACATCGCCTCGCCCGGCTGGGCCAAGCACGCCTGGTCCAACCTCTTCGCCCCGTGGAACGCCGGCGCCACCGTCTTCGTCCACAACTACACCCGCTTCGACCCCGAGCGGCTGATGGCCGAGATGGACCGGCACGGCGTGACCACCTTCTGCGCCCCGCCCACCGTGTGGCGGATGCTGATCCAGTCCGACCTCACCCGGCTGGCCAGGCCCCCGCGCGAGGCCGTCGCCGCCGGTGAGCCGCTCAACCCGGAGGTCATCGACAAGGTCCGCGAGGCCTGGGGCATCACCATCCGCGACGGCTTCGGCCAGACCGAGACCACCCTCCAGGTCGGCAACTTCCCCGGAGTACCGGTCAAGCCCGGCTCCATGGGCCGCCCGGCGCCCGGCTACGAGATCGTCCTGCTGGACCCCGTCACCGGCAAGGAGTCCCCGGACGAGGGCGAGCTCTGCGTGAACCTGGGCACCCGGCCCGCCGGGGTGACCACCGGCTACCGCGACGACCCGGAGCGCACCGCCGAGGCCATGGCGGACGGGCTCTACCGCACCGGCGACATCGCCGCGCGCGACGCCGACGGGTACCTCACCTACGTCGGGCGCTCCGACGACGTCTTCAAGGCCTCCGACTACAAGATCAGCCCGTTCGAGCTGGAGAGCGCCCTGCTGGAGCACGAGGCGGTGGCCGAGGCCGCCGTCGTCCCGGCCCCCGACGAGCTGCGGCTGGCGGTCCCGAAGGCGTACGTCACCCTCGCGGGCGGCTGGGAGCCCGGGCCGGAGACGGCCCGGGTGCTGTTCGAGCACTCCCGCGCGGTGCTGTCCCCGTACAAGAGGATCCGCCGCATCGAGTTCGGCGAGCTCCCGAAGACCGTGTCCGGCAAGATCCGCCGGGTGGAGCTGCGGGAGCTGACCGCGGCCGGCTCGACGGGGGAGTACGACGAGGCCGACCTGGGCTGAGCCGAGCCCGTACGGCCTTCCGTACGCCCTCCCGTACGGCAAGCCGAGCCCTTACGCCGGGAGGTGCGCCTCGATCGCGGCGATGACCTCGGGGGCCTCGGGCTCGGTACGCGGACGGAAGCGCGCGACGACCTCACCGGCGGGGGAGATCAGGAACTTCTCGAAGTTCCACTGGATGTCCCCCGCCGCGCCCTCCGCGTCCGGGGTCTTCACCAGCTCCCCATACAGCGGGTGCCGGTTCTCGCCGTTGACCTCGGACTTCTCCAGGATCGGGAAGGTGACGCCGAAGCCGGCCGCGCAGAAGGTCTGGATGTCCTCGGCGTTGCCGGGCTCCTGCTCGCCGAACTGGTTGCAGGGCACGCCGATGACCGTGAAGCCCTTCTCCTCGTACTTGAACTGCAGACGGGCCAGTCCCGAGTACTGCGGGGTGAGCCCGCACTGCGAGGCGGTGTTCACCAGGAGGATCGCCTTGCCCTTGTACGCCGCGAGGCTCGTGGGCTCGTCGGACAGGGTGGTCAGCGGGATGTCGTACAGGCTCATCGGGCTCTCCTCGGCAGGCGTAAGGATGTAAGCAAGTAACGCCTACGAGCTTAAGCGCCCCTCCCACGGGCCATGCCGACGCCTTAGGCCCCCGATCCGACCAGTTCGTCCGCCGGGTCGTTGACCGGCTGCGGCATCCCGGTGAGGTCCATGACGAACAGCGGTATCCCGAGATCGTCCGCGCGGGTGCGGGCGTCCTCCGTGTACCCGGCGAGGGCGAAGTAGACGCTGGTCGCGGAAGCGGTGAGGCCGTTCAGCCAGACGCATTCCACCGCCCGCAGCCCGGCCGGCGCGGTGGTCGGGTCCACCTGGGCGACCAGCCCCGGAGCCCGGAGGTCCACGGCCGCGGAGGGGATCGGGCGCGCTTCGGGCTGCCGTACGTCCTGGAAACCCAGCCAGCGCAGGTAGAGCGCGGCCGTGGCCACCGCGTCGCGGGCGGTACGGATGGTCACCGGCCGGAAGGCGGGCCGCGGCAGCGCGGTGGCCGGCGGCAGCGGCGGCGGCAGTGGCGGTGGCACCTGGGCCGGCCGGCCGTCGGCGGGGCGGCCTGCCGCATCCGCGCCGCGCGGATCGGGCCCCCCGTCGTGCGGATCCGGCCCGGAACCGGACCGGCGGCGGTCCGGGCCGTCCGGGCCCGCACCCGAGCCCCGCCCCGTGGCCGCGCCGTCCGTCTGTACCCCGCCGCCGGCCCGCCCCTGAGCCGCCTCGTCCCCGTCCCCTTCTCCGGAGCCCGGGCCCTCCAGCGGGTGGACCGGGATCCGCACCACCGTCCCGCACGAACCGCAGCCCAGCTCGGGCTGCGGCCACTCGCTCTCCCGCCCGCAGGCCGTGCACCGCACCGCCACCCAGCTGTCCGACCAGGTGCGATGCGTCAGCGGCACCGGCGGCGCCGCCAGGTCCAGCGGGGGATGGACCGGGCTTCCGCAGGCGCAGGGGAAGACCGGTGCGGTGTAGCCGTTGTCGCGCAGGCACGCCGGGCAGCGCACCGGTACCGCTTCCGCCATGAGACCTGGACCCCCTCGTCGCTGTGCGTAGGTCCATGCTCCACCACCGGCGACCGCGGGGGCGAGGGCGCACGCCATTTCCGGGGGATTCGGGTCGCCGGATCGGTCATTTGTACAACTCACCGAGCGAGACGCGGCTTTTGGTGGGTTCCGGGGTCCCCTACCGCCTTGACGCCGACGGGGCCGCCGCTTAGCTTGTTCCGTATAGCAGAACAAAACTTCCGGATGACGGAAAAGCCTGACCGCCAGACCCGCAGGAGAACCTGATGCCTCGTATGACAGCCGCCGCCGCTGCAGTTGAGATCCTCAAGCTCGAGGGTGTCGAACAAGCGTTCGGCGTGCCCGGTGCTGCGATCAACCCGTTCTACCGCGAGCTCAAGAACGTGGGCGGGATCGCGCACACGCTCGCCCGCCACGTCGAGGGCGCCTCGCACATGGCCGAGGGCTACACGCGGGCCAAGGCGGGCAACATCGGTGTGTGCATCGGTACCTCGGGCCCGGCCGGCACCGACATGATCACCGGCCTGTACTCCGCGATCGCGGACTCGATCCCGATCCTGTGCATCACCGGTCAGGCTCCGGTCTCGAAGCTCCACAAGGAGGACTTCCAGGCCGTCGACATCGCCTCGATCGCCAAGCCCGTCACCAAGAAGGCCACGACCGTCCTGGAGGCCGCGCAGGTTCCCGGCGTGTTCCAGGAGGCCTTCCACCTGATGCGCTCCGGCCGCCCCGGCCCGGTCCTGATCGACCTGCCGATCGACGTCCAGCTGACCGAGATCGAGTTCGACCCCGAGACCTACACGCCGCTGCCGGTCTACAAGCCGCAGGCCAGCCGCGCCCAGGCCGCCAAGGCCCTGCAGTTCCTGCTGGAGTCGGAGCGCCCGCTGATCGTCGCCGGTGGCGGCATCATCAACGCCGACGCCTCCGACCTGCTGGTCGAGTTCGCCGAGCTGACCGGCGTCCCGGTCATCTCCACCCTGATGGGCTGGGGCACCATCCCGGACGACCACGAGCTGGCCGCCGGCATGGTCGGTGTGCAGACCGCCCACCGCTACGGCAACGCGACGTTCCTGGAGTCGGACTTCGTCTTCGGCATCGGCAACCGCTGGGCCAACCGTCACACCGGCTACAACCTCGACGCGTACACCAAGGGCCGCAAGTTCGTCCACGTCGACATCGAGCCCACCCAGCTCGGCAAGATCTTCGCCCCGGACTTCGGCATCGCCTCCGACGCCAAGGTCGCGCTGGAGCTCTTCATCGAGATCGCCAAGGAGCTCAAGGCCGAGGGCAAGCTGCCGGACTTCTCCGCCTGGGCCGCCTCGGCGCAGGAGCGCAAGGCCACCCTGCAGCGCCGTACGCACTTCGACAACATCCCCCTGAAGCCGCAGCGCGTCTACGAGGAGATGAACAAGGTCTTCGGCCCGGAGACCCGCTACGTCACCACCATCGGCCTCTCCCAGATCGCGGCCGCGCAGTTCCTGCACGTCTACCGCCCGCGCCACTGGATCAACTGCGGCCAGGCCGGCCCGCTCGGCTGGACCATCCCGGCCGCGATCGGTGCCGCCACCGCGGACCCGGAGACCCCGATCGTCGCGCTCTCGGGCGACTACGACTTCCAGTTCATGATCGAGGAGCTCGCGGTCGCCGCGCAGCACAAGGTCCCCTACGTCCACGTCCTCGTGAACAACGCCTACCTGGGTCTGATCCGTCAGGCGCAGGGCGGCCTGGGCATCAACTTCGAGGTCAACCTCGAGTTCGAGAACATCAACACCCCCGAGCTGGGTGTCTACGGTGTCGACCACGTCAAGGTCGCCGAGGGCCTGGGCGTCAAGGCCATCCGCGTCACCGACCCGGACAAGCTGGGCGAGGCCTTCGAGGAGGCCAAGAAGCTGGCCCAGGAGTTCCAGGTCCCGGTCGTCGTCGAGGCGATCCTGGAGCGCGTCACCAACATCGCGATGAGCAAGACGGTCGACATGAGCGACGTCACCGAGTTCGAGGAGCTCGCGACCGAGCCGGGCCACGCCCCGACCGCGATCAAGGCCCTCCAGGTCTGATCGGCGCGCCGGGCAGTACACGGCGGCCCCCGCCCCTCCCACAGGAGGAGGAGCGGGGGCCGTTCCGCGTCCGGGGGCCGTCCGGGGGCCTGGCCGGGGGACCGGCCCCTACGCGGGGACGGGGCCGAGCTCCGCGTCCACCGCGCCGGTCAGCAGCCCCCGGGCCCGCTCCAGGGACAGGGAGTCGCTCAGCCAGCGCTCCCTGAGATGGTCTGGCCGACCCGCGCCACCTTGTGGGGGCCGGCCTTCGAGGCGGCCGAGGAGCAGTACGCCCCGGTGGCCCGCGCCATCTCCGCGTTCGAGCCCGTGATCATGATCGCCGCGCCCGGCCTCGCCGACGAGGCCCGTACCGTCTGCACCGCGGCCACCGCGGCCACCGCGGCTCGCCTACGTCGCCCGCGCCAAGGTGGTCGTCTCCCTCCCCGAGGCCCCCGCCCACCCCGACTACGCCCGGATGCGCGCCAACCTCGCCGCCCTGGAGGCCTTAACCGGCGCCCGCGGCCGAGCCCTGGAGATCGTCGTCCTCCCGCAGACCACCCCACGGGGAGGTCGCGGGCGCCCCCGTCGAGGTCGGCTACCTCGACTTCTACCTCCCCAACGGCGGTTGCGTGGTCCCCGTCAGCGGCGGCCCGGAGGACGAGGCCGCCCTCGCCGTCCTCGCCTCGGCGCTCCCCGGCCGCACGGTGGCCGGCGTACCGACCCCGGTCCTCGCGTACGGCGGCGGCATCCACTGCATCACCCGGCAACTCCCCGCGCGGCGCGACGACCTGACGGCATGAGTTACGCACTCCTCACCTCCTACGGCTCCCCGCTCGGCTCCCCGGCCCGCACCGAGCCCGCCGAGCGCGTCCCCCTGCGCGTCGGCCTCGTCCAGATGCGCTGGTACGCCGACGGGCACGAGCACGACGGCCGGCTCCGGGAGGGCGTGGCCCTGGCCGCCGCCGAGGGCGCCAAGGTGGTCTGCCTCCCCGAGCTCACCCGCAGCCCGTACTACGCCCGGACCCGCAAGAGCCACATCCCCGCCGTCCTCGTCGCCGACCTCGACCTCGACCAGCGCGGCGACTGGCTGGAGTTCGGCCTGGTGCAGACGCGTCGCCCCGAGCTGTACGGCCGGCTCACCGAGCCCCTCGGACAGCGCATCGGGTAGCGGCCGGAACGGGGGATCCGGGAGACGGCCGGAACGGGGGAACGACAAAGCGCCGAGTCACGGGACCGTCCGTGACTCGGCGCTCTGGTTGTTACCGCCCGACGGTGCGAGGCTGGCGCGACAGGACGTTCGCACCGCCGGGCGGAGTCGGTTGGGGAGGTGTGTTCCTCCGCGTGCAGGGCGCTCTGTGCGCAGCCCCTGTACGGAGAGGATTTGGCTGGGACCGTGGCGGTCGGCGACGAGAACTCCGGCTTCGTCTCCCTCAGGTCAAGAGACGGGCCTCGGAACCCATTACCACCGCACTGGCTCGCACGCCCGCCACGGTCCTCGTCCTGCCCTCGCCGCGTACCACCCCTCATCCGGGTCCACGGGTCGGGCTCAGCACCCGGGGCCTGACCTCCCGTCAGGCCCCCGGTACAGCTGTGCGGCTCAGGCGTCGCGCAGGGCGCGCACGGCCTCCTCGACGCGGCGGCCGTAGTCGGCGTCCGCGGCGTGGAAGTGAGCCAGGTTCTTCTCGATGACGTCCTCGAGGGTGACCTGAGACAGGCCGCCGGCGATGTTCGCCACCAGACGCTGCTTCTCGGCCTCCGACATCAGGCGGTAGAGCTCACCGGCCTGGAAGAAGTCGTCGTCCTTGGTGTGGGCCGGGGCCTCGTGGGTGCCCGTGTAGCCGGAGACGGCCTTGGGGGCGCCCAGCGCCAGACCGGTCTCGGCCGGACCCTGGTACGAGTTGGGCTCGTAGTTCTTGTCGTGGCGCGAGCCGTTGCGCAGCGCCATGACGCCGTCGCGGCCGTAGTTGTCGGCCTTCGTCGCCTTCGGGGCGTTGACCGGCAGCAGGGTGTGGTTCACACCGAGGCGGTAGCGCTGGGCGTCGGCGTAGGCGAAGAGACGGCCCTGGAGCATCTTGTCCGGCGAGGCGGTGATGCCCGGGACGAAGTTGTTCGGGGAGAAGGCGGACTGCTCGACCTCGGCGAAGACGTTGTCCGGGTTGCGGTCGAGGACCAGACGGCCCACGCGCTGCAGCGGGTAGTCGCTGTGCGGCCACACCTTGGTGAGGTCGAACGGGTTGAAGCGGTAGTCCGCGGCCTCGGCGGCGGGCATGATCTGGACGTAGAGGGTCCAGCTCGGGTTCACACCGCGCTCGATCGCCTGGAGCAGGTCGGTCTGGTGCGAGTTCGCGTCCTTGCCGACGAGCTCGGCGGCCTGCTCGCCCGACAGGGACCGGATGCCCTGGTTGGTCTTGAAGTGGTACTTGACGAAGAAGGCCTCGCCCTGCTCGTTCGTCCACTGGTACGTGTGGGAGCCGTAACCGTTCATGTGACGGTACGACGCCGGGATGCCGCGGTCACCCATCAGCCAGGTGATCTGGTGCGTCGCCTCGGGGGCGTGCGCCCAGAAGTCCCAGACGTTGTCCGGCTCCTGCTTGCCCGTGAAGGGGTCGCGCTTCTGGGAGTGGATGAAGTCGGGGAACTTGATCGGGTCCTTGATGAAGAACACCGGGGTGTTGTTGCCGACGAGGTCGTAGTTGCCCTCTTCGGTGTAGAACTTGAGCGCGAAGCCGCGCGGGTCGCGGACCGCGTCCGCGCCGCCGAGCGAGTCGGCGACGGTGGAGAACCGCAGGAAGGTCTCGGTCTTCTTGCCGACCGTGTTCAGGAACGCGGCGCTGGTGTACGCGGTGACGTCGTCCGTCACCTCGAAGTACCCGTACGCGGCGGAGCCGCGGGCGTGCACCACGCGCTCCGGGATGCGCTCACGGTTGAAGCGGGCAAGCTTCTCGAGGAGCTGCTGGTCCTGGACCAGGAGCGGGCCACCGACGCCGGCGGTGGCGGAGTTCTGATTGTCGGCGACCGGGGCGCCGGACTCGGTCGTCAGCGTGCGCTTCGACATGGTGACCTTCCGTACGGGTAACTGCTGACGGAAAGCGTCTTCCGTCATGCGGAACAGCCTAATTTCGGCGGCAACTAAACGTCAACAGTTTGTTGAACGAAGTTGAAAGGCGAGTGGTGATCCGGACGGCGCCGGCACTTGGGCGCGACAGGACAGGTGTCAGCACCGGCGCCATCCGGAGACTCGGATCCCCTGTGAGAGGGGAAGTGCTCAGATCTGAGCGCCGGAGAGGCGCTCGACCGCACGGAGCAGGGCGGAGTGGTCCAGGCCGCCGTCACCCTGGGCGCGCAGCGAGGCGACCAGCTGGGCGACGACCGCGCCGACCGGGAGGGCCGCACCGACGTTGCGGGCGGCGTCGGTGACGATGCCCATGTCCTTGTGGTGCAGGTCGATCCGGAAACCGGGCTTGAAGTCGCGGTTCAGGAAGTTGTCCTTCTTGCGGGTCAGGACCGTGGAGCCGGCCAGACCGCCGTTGAGGACGTCCAGGGCGGCCTGGAGGTTCACGCCGGACTTCTCGAGGAAGACGACGGCCTCGGCGCACGCCTGGATGTTCACCGCGACGATGAGCTGGTTGGCGGCCTTCACCGTCTGGCCGGAGCCGTGCGGGCCGCAGAGGACGATGACCTTGCCGAGCGCCTCGAGGATCGGCAGGGCGGCGTCGAAGTCGGCCTGCTCGCCACCCACCATGATCGACAGGACGGCCTCGATGGCGCCGGCCTCGCCGCCGGACACCGGGGCGTCGAGGACGCGGATGCCCTTCTCGGCGGCGTTCTTCGCGAGGTCGACCGAGGTCTGCGGGGTGATCGACGACATGTCGATGATCAGCGCGCCGGACTTCGCGTTCTCGAGGATGCCGTTCTCACCGTAGGAGATGGCCTCGACCTGCGGGGAGGCGGGCACCATCGTGACGATGACGTCGGCGTCCTTGACGGCCTCGGCGATCGAGCCGGCCGCGGAGCCGCCGGCGGCGGCCAGGCGGTCCAGCTTGTCCTGCTCCAGGGTGAAACCGGTGACCGAGTAGCCGGCCTTCAGGAGGTTCTCGGCCATGGGGGAGCCCATGATGCCGAGCCCGATCCACGCGATCTTGGGGAGGTTGCTCATGATGAGGGTCCTTCTCTTAATGCTTTGTACGAAAAGTTCGTGACGTGCCTGGCTGATCGCCTGGACTTTGTCCGCCTACTTCGCGGCGCGGGCCTCGGCCGGCAGCCATGCGAAGGACGCGGCAGCGTCGGCGGCCTTGTACTCCAGGCCTACGTAGCCCTCGTATCCGGCCTTCTTCAGCTGGTCGAGCAGCTCCTCGAGGGGCAGCTCGCCGGTGCCGGGGGCACCGCGTCCGGGCTTGTCCGCGATCTGGACGTGCCCGGTCTTGGCGGCGTACTTTTCGATGACCTCGGAGAGGTCCTCATCGTTCATCGCCAGGTGGTACAGGTCGAGCAGGAACTTGGCGTTGCCGAGGCCGGTGGCCTCGTTCACCTTGTCCACTACCTCGATGCCGGCCGGGGCGCTCACCAGCGGGTAGAGCGGCGACTCGGGCTTGTTGAGGGTCTCGATCAGGAGGATCGCGCCGACGCGGTCCGCGGCCCGGGCCGCCACGACCAGGTTCTTCAGCGCGAGCTCGTCCTGTACGGCCGGGTCCACGCCTTCGACGCGGTTGCCGTACAGGGCGTTCAGCGCCTTGCAGCCGACCGAGGCCGCGAAGTCCGCGGCCACGTTGATGTTGGCGTTGAAGCGCTCCGACTCCGCACCGGGAACCGAGACCGCACCGCGGTCCGGGCCCGGCAGCCGGCCGGCGTAGAAGTTCAGGCCCACCAGCTGGGTGCCGGCGTCCTCAAGAGCCTTCTTGAGGGCGTCGAGCTCCTCCTGTGCGGGGGTGGGGGTCTCGATCCAGGGCCACCACAGCTCGACCGCCGTGAAGCCCGCCGCGGCGGCAGCCGCGGGACGCTCCAGAAGCGGGAGTTCCGTGAAGAGGATCGAAAGGTTTACATCGAAGCGCTGGTCCGTGTATCCCATGAGGGGTGTGCGCTCCTTCCGTATTGCGGAAGTTAGTTTCTGCTTGATGGAAGACTGCATCGGGCTTGTCCCGGATGTCAAGTACGGACTGCCGAAAAAACGTGACCGCGGGGTAGCTTGACCGCGTGCGATTGAGAGTGGAGTTCACGACCGAGCCCTTCGACCTCGAAGAGGCTCCTGCCCATGCCGTGGCCGCGCGTGAGGTCATCCAGAAGGCCCGGCTGGACGCGGTGGACGTCGGCCCGTTCGGCAACACCGCGGAGGGCGAGGCCGGCCAGGTGCTGGCCGCGGTGGGCGCGCTGCTGCGCGATTCCCTGGAGGCCGGAGCCACGCGTGTCTCGCTCCAGGTCAACGTGATCGGGGAGGACACCCCATGACCGAGCCCCGCGACCACCCCTTCGTCACCGCGGTCAAGCCGCTGGTGGACGCCATGGGCGGCGAGCTGATGGATCCGGCCCTGGCGCAGCCCGACGACGTCGTGCTCAGCTGGGAGGGCCAGGACCTGCTGGCCGTGCGCCTGCCGCAGCTCTCGGATTCGCTGGACCACATCCTGGCGGCGCTGGAGCGCCGGCACGGCGTACCGTTGGCGCAGCTCGACCGGAAGTCCAAGCAGGACGTGGTGCGGATACTGGAGGCGCGGGGCGCCTTCTCCGTGCGGCACGGTGTGGAAACGGTCGCGGGCGCCCTGGGCGTAAGCCGCTTCACCGTCTACAACTACTTGAACCGGGATTCCGGGCCCAAAGGCAGCGCCAAGAGCAGCCAAGAGTGAAAGACTGCTGACCCGCAGTGACGAGCCGCCGCCCAATTCACCCGGGCGGCGGCTTTTGTGTACGGGAAGTTTCAACAAAGTGTTGACGCCGTGTTGTCGAGGGCGTTAGCTATGCGCAGCCCGTCAAAGCAACAACAGGCCACGGAGGCCTACCGTGACTTCGAGTCCGACCCCGGGTCTCACCCGGTTCAACACCTTGGACGACAGCGCGGCCACGGCCGAGCTGCACGAGGTGTGCGCCAGTTCGGCGTGGGGGAGCAAGATGCTCGCCCAGCGCCCCTTCGCCACCGCGGAGTCCCTGTTCGCCGCGAACGAAGCCGCCATGGCGGAGCTCACCGCGGACGACCTGGGCGAAGCGATGGGAGGCCACGCGCCGATCGGCCGGCCGAAGCCGGGAGACCCGACCTCCGCCCGCGAGCAGCGTGGCATGGCCGGCGCCTCGGAGGAGCTCAAGAACGAGCTCCTCGAACTGAACCTGGCGTACCAGGAGAAGTTCGGCCACGTCTTCCTCATCTGCGCCACCGGTGCGACCGGTGAGTTCATGCGGGACGCGGTCAAGGTCCGGATCGACAACTCGCCGGAGCGGGAGCGGGAAATCGCCCGCGGCGAGCTCGTCAAGATCAACAAGATCCGCCTGACCCGCCTCGTCGAACTCGTTGAAGGAGAGTGAGACCGATCATGAGCACCGAGACCACCGCGTCGGTGTCCACGCACATCCTGGACACCAGCATCGGCAAGCCCGCCGAGGGCGTCGCCATCTCCCTGTCGGCCCGTACGGGTCTGGACGGCGAGTGGGCGGCCCTGGGCGGCTCCGCCACCGATGCGGACGGGCGCTGCAAGGACCTGCCGGCGCTGCCGGAGGGCACCACTCACGTGCGTCTCGACTTCGAGACCGAGACGTACTTTTCGAAGAAGCAAGCCGAGGCGCAGCAGGACGCCCCCCGCGTAAGGGACAGCGGTGCGTTCTTCCCCGAGGTCACCATCACCTTCGCGGTGAACCCGGGCGAGCACTACCACGTACCGCTGCTGCTCAACCCGTTCGGCTACTCCGTTTACCGAGGGAGCTAGCATGGCCACGATTCTGGGCCAGAACCAGTACGGCAAAGCAGAGAACCGCGTCGTCAAGATCACGCGGGACGGCGACACGCACCACATCAAGGACCTGAACGTCTCGGTCGCCCTCTCCGGCGACATGGACGACGTCCACTACTCCGGCTCGAACGCCAACGTCCTGCCGACGGACACCACCAAGAACACGGTGTACGCGTTCGCCAAGGAGTACGGCATCGAGTCCGCCGAGCAGTTCGGCATCCACCTGGCGCGCTGGTTCGTGGGCAGCCAGGAGCCGATCCAGAAGGCGCGCATCCGGATCGAGGAGTACTCCTGGTCCCGGATCGCCACCTCGGACGCCAACTCCAAGTTCATCGGCTCCGACGAGGTGAACCACTCGTTCGTCCGCAACGGCGGCGAGACCCGGGTCACCCAGATCACGTACGACGGCAAGAACTGGGAGGTCATCTCCGGCCTCAAGGACCTCGTCGTCATGAACTCCACGAACTCCGAGTTCTGGGGTTACGTGAAGGACAAGTACACGACCCTGAAGGAAGCGTACGACCGCATCCTCGCCACCCAGGTGTCGGCCCGCTGGCGCTTCAGCTGGTCGGACGACGACCAGCGGATGCCCAACTGGGAGAAGTCCTACGCCGAGACCCGCAAGCACATGCTGCAGGCCTTCGCGGAGACCTACTCCCTCTCGCTGCAGCAGACCCTGTACCAGATGGGTTCGCGCATCATCAACCACCGTTCGGAGATCGACGAGGTCCGCTTCTCGCTCCCGAACAAGCACCACTTCCTCGTGGACCTTGAGCCCTTCGGCCTCAAGAACGACAACGAGGTCTACTTCGCCGCGGACCGCCCGTACGGTCTGATCGAGGCCACTGTTCTGCGGGACGGCGTTGACGCCCGTATCCCCGTGGACATGACCAACCTCTGATGCGGCACGCGCGTCCCGGGGCTCCGCAGTGGCCCCGGGACCGCGCGACACTCTTCAGCTTCCTGAATCGGCACCCGGACGCATCCCTCGGGGCGGCAGTACTGTCAGCTGTCAAGGCCCCCGGCTCCGGCACTCAAATCTCCTGGGCCTTGCCGTGCCCATACCGCCACTGAAAGCACGAGGAAGTCCCATGGCAGCATCGGCAGCCCCTGACAGCGCGGTCGAGCGCATCGTCATCGAGAACTGTGCGATTGCGACCGTCGACGCCAACGACACCGAGTACGCCTCGGGTCACATCGTCGTCGCCGGCAACAAGATCGAGTCGATCGGCGCGGGCAAGGCCCCCGAGAACCTCGAGAACGTCGTACGCCGCATCGACGCCACCGGGCACCTCGTGACCCCCGGTCTGGTCAACACGCACCACCACTTCTACCAGTGGATCACGCGTGGTCTGGCCACCGACCACAACCTCTTCAACTGGCTGGTCGCGCTGTACCCGACGTGGGCGCGCATCGACGAGCAGATGACGTACACGGCCGCGCAGGGCTCCCTCGCCGCGATGGCCAAGGGTGGCGTCACCACCGCGATGGACCACCACTACGTCTTCCCCAAGGGCTCCGGCGACCTCTCCGGCTCGATCATCCGCGCCGCCTCCGAGATGGGCGTCCGCTTCACCCTCGCCCGCGGCTCCATGGACCGCAGCGAGAAGGACGGCGGCCTGCCGCCGGACCACGCCGTCGAGACCCTCGAGGGTGCGCTCGCCGACACCGAGGCGACCGTGAAGAAGTTCCACGACGCCTCCTTCGACTCGATGACCCAGGTCGCCGTGGCCCCGTGCTCCCCCTTCTCGGTCTCCACCGAGCTGCTGAAGCAGGGCGCCGAGCTGGCCCGCCGCCTGGGCGTGCGCATGCACACGCACGGCTCCGAGACCGTCGAGGAAGAGCAGTTCTGCAAGGAACTGTTCGGCATGGGCCCGACCGACTACTTCGAGTCGACCGGCTGGCTCGGCGAGGACGTGTGGATGGCGCACAGCGTCCACATGAACGACTCCGACATCGCCGCGTTCGCCCGTACCAAGACCGGTGTCGCGCACTGCCCGTCCTCCAACGCCCGTCTGGCCGCCGGCATCGCCCGCGTCCCGGACATGCTCGCCGCCGGTGTCCCGGTCGGCCTCGGCGTGGACGGCACCGCCTCCAACGAGTCCGGTGAGCTGCACACCGAGCTGCGCAACGCGCTCCTCATCAACCGCCTGAACCCGGTCCACCGCGAGCGCGCCCTGAACGCGCGCCAGGCCCTGCGCCTCGGTACCCACGGCGGCGCCCAGGTGCTCGGCCGCGCCGACAACATCGGCTCGCTGGAGGTCGGCAAGTGCGCCGACCTGGTGCTGTGGAACCTGAGCACCTTCCTGCACTCCTCGATCGCCGACCCGGTCACCGCGCTGGTCTTCGGTGCGGCCGCCCCGGTGACCGCGTCGTTCGTCAACGGCAAGCAGATCGTCGAGAACAACCGCCTTCTCTTCGCCGACGAGGACGCCATCGCGGTGTCCACCCGGGAAGAGGCCCAGCGCCTGGCGCGGATCTCCGCGCAGGGCTGACCCTCCCCCCAGCTACCGCTGGGAGGTACCCCCAGAAGTCCGGCCGGGGGGGACGGCCTCCGGCCGGCGGCCGCGGACCCGAGCGGGGTCCGCGGCAGCCGTTCCCGGGTAGCGCCTGAGGAAATCCGAGGGCGCCCCGGGGGCGGTGACTCGTGCCACTTGTGCTGCCGCGCGCGCTTTCGCGCCATGGCCACGGCACCTCCAGCCCTCGCGGCTGGAACCACAGCGCGGAACCGGTTTTGGGCGAATCGTTTCTGCACCCCTTGGGACACGTAGTCGCACCACCCACAACTCCATACAGGCTCGACTCGCACTCCTTTCGCACCACCTCCAAGACACCCACGTCCCTGCCGACGTGTTACCCGACCGGAGGAAGCCGTGGCCGCAATGCCCAGGTTTCGCAAAGACGCAGTCGCAGTACCGCAGGTCTCCGGGGAGAAACACCCGGTCGACGAGACCTTGCCTCCGCTGAAAATGTTCACGAGCGGTCTCCAGCACGTGGCCGCGATGTACGCGGGTGTCGTCGCCCCGCCCATGATCGTCGGCCCTGCCGTGGGGCTGTCCGCCACCGAGACCGCCTTCCTGATGGGCGCCTCGCTCTTCACCGCCGGCCTCGCCACCCTCCTCCAGACCCTCGGGTTCTGGAAGATCGGCGCCAAACTCCCCTTCGTCAACGGCGTCTCCTTCGCCGGCGTGACCCCGATGATCGCCATCGGCAAGGGGGAGGGGGACAACGCCATCCCCGTCATCTTCGGCGCGATCATCGTCGCCGGAATCCTCGGCTTCTTCGCCGCCCCCTACTTCGGGAAACTCGTCCGCTTCTTCCCGCCGGTCGTGACGGGTACGGTCATCACCCTCATCGGCGTCTCGCTCCTGCCCGTGGCCTTCAACTGGTCGCAGGGCGGGAACAGCACCGCCGCCGGCTACGGCTCGATGAAGAACATCGGCATGGCGGCCGTCACCCTCGTCATCGTCCTGCTGATGCGCAAGTTCCTGCGCGGCTTCCTCCAGCAGATCTCCATCCTGCTCGGCCTGGTCGCGGGCACGCTCATCGCCCTGCCGCTCGGCATGACCAGCTTCGACGCCGTCAGGAACGCGTCCGTGGTCGGCTTCCCGACCCCGTTCCACTTCGGCGCCCCGCAGTTCCAGGTCGCCGCGATCATCTCGATGTGCATCGTCATGCTCGTCTGCATGACCGAGTCCACCGCCGACATCCTGGCGCTGGGCAAGATCGTCGGCCGTCCCGCGGACGCGAAGACCATCGAGGGGGGCCTGCGCGCCGACACCCTCGGCAGCGCGCTCAGCCCGCTGTTCAACGGGTTCATGTGCAGTGCCTTCGCCCAGAACATCGGGCTGGTCGCCATGACCAAGGTGCGCAGCCGGTTCGTGGTCGCCGCGGGCGGCGGCATCCTGATCGTGCTCGGCCTGTGCCCGATGGCCGCCTCCGTCATCGGCGTGGTCCCGCTGCCGGTCCTCGGCGGCGCCGGGATCGTCCTCTTCGGGTCGGTCGCCGCCAGCGGCATCCAGACCCTGGCCGGCGCGGCCATGGAGAAGGGCGAGAACGCCCTGATCGTCGCCGCCTCCGTGGGCATCGGCCTGATCCCGATCGCCGCGCCCGACTTCTACCACGCCTTCCCGAAGGACCTGCTGGTCGTCCTCGACTCCGGCATCAGCACCGGCTGCGTGGTGGCCATCCTGCTGAACCTGGCCTTCAACCACCTCGGTGCCAAGAAGGGCGCGGCCGCGGGAGCCGCCCCCGAACCGGTGCCGGTGCACTGACCGGCGCCGCCGGACCACACGGCGGTGCGGGACCACACGGCGGTGGGGGGGGGGGAGGCGGGGGGGGGGGGGGGGGGGGAGGGGGGGGGGGGGGCGGGGAGGGGGGGGGGGGGGGGGGGGGGGGGGGGGGGGGGGGGGGGGGGGGGGGGG